>NZ_JAJB01000030.1:0-151821 GCF_000583215.1 Brevibacterium sp. VCM10 | reverse complement strand
TCGGGGTCCTTCTCATTCGTGGTCTGTCCGTCGTGCCGGCGGATCAGTGCCGCTTCGGGCCGATCAGTCGTGGCCGAAGTGGTGGCGGGGGCTGATCGATCCGATCGCCTCTCGCAGCTGCGAGAGGCCGCGAGCACGATCAAGCAGGTGCAGGCGCAGCACGGGCCGCCCCTTCTCGGTCAGCACTGCTGCATCTCCGGCGGCCTGGGCGCGCTGCAGCTGGGCGAAGCCGAAGTCGCTTCCCGGCACCAGCAGATCCGTGCGAGCCTCACCGGTGATCTGGAGGAACACGCCGTTGGGGTGACCGCCCTTGTGGTACTGACCGGTCGAATGCAGGTAGCGGGGTCCGAAGCCGAAGGTCGTCTGCACTCCGGCGTGTGTGGACACGAGCGGTCGCAGATCCTCGGCCTCGGCATCGGCGATCCGATCGAGGTACGCCTGGATGCCGACATACCCGTACTCGTCGACCCAGGAGAAGAGCTCCTCCAGGGCTCCGACGAGATCCGTGGCCTCGTCGACGACCTCGAGGACGTCGATGTCTCCCTCACGGAACTGCGGCTGTCCTGTGGCTGCCGAGTCCGGTCCGTCGAGCAGATGCCTGGCCCGTGCCTTCGCCGCTTCCACATCGGGCTGGTCGAAGGGGTTGACCCCGATGCTGTATCCGGCGATGGCCGTGGCGTATTCCCAGAACAGGAACAGCTCGCCCAACCCACCCGTGATGTTCGCGTCGAATCCGGACGGTGCACCCAGCTCTGAGCCTTCGGCTGCCGGCCCGAGCAGGCACAGGAGAGCGTCCGCGCGGGCGTCGGAGAACCCGATGTCGGCGGGGGAGTCGACGACGACGGGAAGGATGCCCTGACCGTCCTTGCCGAGGGATTCGGCGATGAGCTGCTCGACCCAGGCGCCGAGCCCGGCCAGCTGCCCGGATGTCTCGGCGAGGACGAGCTTCTCCGTCGTCCTGGCGTGCGCGATGCTCAGCCAAGCGCCGAACCGCAGTGCCGGGTTGTCCAGGTTGTCCGCGGACAGTTCCGCGGTTGCCGCAGCGGCTTCTGCGACGATTTCGCGCACATCGGCACCGGCCAGACCTGCGGGAACGAGCCCGAAGGCCGAAAGCGCACTGAAACGTCCGCCGACAGTGGGGTCGGCGAGGAACGTCGCGAGGAAGCCCTGATCGGCGGCCAAAGCCTCGAGCTCCGTCCCCGGATCGGTGATCGCGATCATCCGGGATGCCGCATCGACGCCGATCGATTCGAAAGCCGCGGCGAAGCTGCGTCGGATCGAATCCGTCTCCACCGTGGTTCCGGACTTCGATGCGATGACGAGGACAGTGTGCTCGAGGTCGGTGCCGATCGCCTCGGCGACCTGATTCGGATCCGTCGAATCGACGATCTCGAGTCGGACACCGGCGGTCTGAGCCATCACCTCGGGAGCAAGCGAGGATCCGCCCATTCCAGCCAGGCTGATCGTGCGCAGACCCTGTTCCTGCAGTTCTGCCCGCAGGGACTCGATCTCATCGAGCAGCTCAGCAGCCTGCTGCGGAAGGTCCACCCAGCCCATCCGGTCCGCGGCGTCGGCGGCTCCGTCGAACAGTTCGGCATCCTTGTCACTCAGTCGGGAGGCCAGACCGGCGTCGATGAGTCGCGCGGCCTCGGCATCGAATTCCTCGCCGACGGGAGCAGAGAGTGAAAGCCTCATGAGCGCTCCAGAGCCGTCCGGATCGTGTCCTGGAGTTCGGTCCAGCTGACATCGAACTTCTCCAGGCCCTGCTCTTCGAGCACGGTCATGACCTCGGCGTAGTCGATGCCCAGTCGAGCCAGGGCGTCGAAGACCTCGTCGGCGGCACGGTAGTGCTCGGACGTGATCCGGCCGGTGACCTCACCGTGGTCGGCGAAGGCCTCCAGGGTGGGTTCGGGCATCGTGTTCACGGTGTTCGGCGCGACGAGTCCGGCCACGTACATCGTGTCGGCATAGTCGGGGTTCTTCACTCCGGTCGAGGCCCACAGCAGACGCTGCGGACGTGCACCGGCGAGTTCGAGGACCCGGAAGCGTTCGGAGGTGAACAGCTGCGAGTGGATCTCGTGGGCGAGCACGCAGTTGGCGATGCCCGCCTTGCCCTTGAGCTCGACCGCCTTCGGGTCTTCGACGGAATCGAGACGGGAATCGATCTCCGAATCCACCCGGGAGACGAACACCGAGGCGACCGACCGGATCGTCGAGAGGTCGTGGCCGGCGGCGCGGGCCTTCTCCAGGCCCTGGAGGAAGGCTTCGACGACGTGGCGGTAGCGGGTCAGGGAGAACACGAGGGTGACGTTGACGCTGATCCCGGCGGCGATCGTCTCGGAGATCGCGGTCAGCCCTGCCTCGGTGGCGGGGATCTTGATCATCGCATTCGGTTCGCCGACGCGCTCCCACAGGGCCTTCGCCGAGGCGACGGTCCCCTGCGAATCGTGGGCCAGCGGGGGAGCGACCTCGATGGACACGCGACCGTCCTGACCATCCGTGGATTCGAAGACCGGACGGAACAGGCGCGCCGCCTCGGCGACATCCGCGGTGGTCAGCGCCTCGATGGCCTCATCCACATCGGCACCGGAGGCACCGAGCTCGGCGACCGCGAAATCGTAGTCGTCGGAACTGGCGATCGCGTTCGCGAAGATCGTCGGATTCGTCGTCACACCCGTGACGGAGGATTCCTCGATGAGCCGCGCGAGATCCCCGGATTCGAGTCGGGTGCGGGAGAGGTCGTCGAGCCAGATCGAGACTCCGGCCGCGCTGAGCTGCTGGAGACGTTCACTCATGCTTCCGCCTTTGCTGCGTTGATGGATTCCTTGGCTGCGTCGACGACGGCCGAGGCCGTGATGCCGAACTTCTCGTACAGGGTCTGGTAGTCCGCGGAGGCACCGAAGTGTTCGATGGACACGGCACGTCCGGCATCGCCGAGGTACTTGTGCCAGCTCATCGCCGAGGCGGCTTCGATGCTCACGCGTGCCCTCAGCGTACGCGGCAGCACCGTGGCCCGGTAGTCCTCCGGCTGTGCGTCGAACCATTCCTGGCACGGCATGGAGATCACGCGTGCGGCTGTGCCCGATGCCTGCAGAGACTCGGCGGCTTCGAGGGCGATGGCGACCTCGGAACCGCTGGCGATGATGGCCACCTCGGGCTGGTCGCCGGTATCGGTGAGCACATAGCCGCCGCGTGCGGTTTCGGAGGCGGGAGCATACTTCTCACGGTCGAGGACCGGCACGGCCTGGCGGGTGAGCACGAGTCCGCTGGGCCCGTCAGTGCGGTCGAGGATCGTCCGCCATGCGACCGCGGTTTCGTTCGCATCGGCCGGTCGGACGACGTCGAGGCCGGGGATGGCGCGCAGGGCGGAGAGGTGCTCGATCGGCTGATGGGTCGGTCCGTCCTCGCCGAGGCCGATCGAATCGTGGGTCCACACGAACAGATTCGGCAGCTGCTGGAGGGCGGCCAGACGAACGGCGGGACGCTGGTAGTCGCTGAAGACGAGGAACGTGCCGTTGTACGGGCGGGTTCCGCCGTGGAGGGCGATGCCGTTGCCGATGAGACCGGCGGAGAACTCACGGACGCCGAAGTGGATATTGCGTCCGTACTCATGTCCGGAGAAGGCGCCGGTGGATCGGTGCGCGGGCAGGAAGCTCGGCTCACCCTTGACCAGGGTGTTGTTCGAACCGGCGAGGTCGGCGGAGCCGCCCCAGAGTTCGGGCATGGTCTCGGCGATCGCGTTGAGCACCTGGCCGGAGGCCGCACGTGTGGCGATGCCCTTCTCGCTGGCCTCGAAGACCGGGAAGGCCGCATCGAGTCCGGCGGGCAGTTCGCGCTTGGACAGGCGGTCGAAGAGTGCGGCGTTGTCCGGGTTGGCGCTGCGCCAATCGGCGAAGGACTTGTCCCATTCGAGGTGAGCGGCACGACCCCGGTCGAGTGCCTGACGGGTGTGGGCGAGGACCTCGTCGGCGACGGCGAAGGTCGATTCCGGGTCGAAGCCGAGGACCTCCTTGGTCGCCCGGATCTCGTCCTCGCCGAGGGCGGCACCGTGGGATCCGCCGGTGTTCTGGGCGTTGGGCGCCGGCCAGGCGATGATCGTCGACAGGCGGATGAACGACGGACGGGAATCCGCGCGAGCGGCCTCGACGGCGGCGTGGAAGGCTTCGATGTCCTCGTGGTAGTCGTCACCGGCGGTGAAGTCGACGTGCTGGACGTGCCAGCCGTAGGCGGCGTAGCGGGCGGCGGTGTCCTCACCGAAGGCGATCGCGGTGTCGTCTTCGATGGAGATCTTGTTGTCGTCCCAGATCACCAGCAGATTCGACAGCTCCTGTGTGCCGGCCAGCGAGGAGGCCTCACCGGACACGCCCTCTTCGAGGTCGCCGTCGGAGGCGAGCACGACGATGTTGTGGTCGAACGGTGAGGTGCCGGCAGCCGCCTCGGGGTCGAAGAGTCCGCGTTCGCGGCGAGCGGCCATGGCCATGCCCACGGCCGAGGCCAATCCTGAGCCGAGCGGGCCCGTGGTGATCTCGACGCCGGCGGTGTGACCGACCTCGGGGTGGCCCGGGGTGAGTGAACCCCATGTGCGCAGGGCCTTCAGATCGTCGAGCTCGAGCCCGAATCCGGCGAGGTAGAGCTGGACGTACTGGGTGAGCGAACTGTGACCGCAGGAGAGGACGAAACGATCACGGCCGACCCAAGTCGGGTCGGCCGGGTCGTGAGTGAGTCCGTGCTGATACAGGTAATGGGCGATGGGCGCCAGGCTCATGGCGGTGCCCGGGTGCCCGTTCCCTGTCTTCTGCACCGCATCCGCGGCGAGGAGGCGGGCAGTGTCGACTGCGCGATTGTCGAGTTCAGTCCAGGACAGAGTTGTCATGTCGTCGAGCGATCCTTCGTTCGTCTGAAGAGCGTGCATTCAAACTCTACCCGTCGGACGCTTGAAGCGCCGCCCCTGTTCACCTGCCGTGCCGACAGGGAGCGAGACATTTCGGCTACCGACGGGTAAAGTGTGGTCTCGCGCACAGCTGTGGTTCGACATTCAACAACTGCGGTGTGCCGAAGGGAGTGAGAATGGGCCGTGCCTGACTGGAGGGATGACAGGGTGAGCAAAGAGGCTGATCCCATGATCGATGCCGCCGTCGCAGACAGCGGAGACCGTCGACCCGGGTGGCTGACGGGCAGGCGACCCGACCTCGCCGAGGTAGCCGAACAGACAAGAGGACTCCGTCGGCTGATCTCCCGGATCGGCACGGCGTGCCCGGTGTTCTTCGCCGTGGTGACCGTGTCCGTGTCGTCGACGATCGCACAGCCGCTGCGTGGCGGCGTCGACATCGGACAGCTCGGTCTGTGGACGCTGGGCACTCTCGTTCTGCTCACCCCCTTCGCAGCAGCGCTGGCCGTGATGCTCAATGCGCGGCGCGGCGGACTGGTGTGGACGACCGCCCTCGTCTATACCTTCATCGCCGGAATCATCGGCCTGTGCGTCGATGTGAATCTCCTCCGCACGGATTCGCAGTCGGCCTCGCTGAGCTTCATCTCAATGCTCGTCGTACAGGTCGTCGTGCTTGCTCCCGTGTGTGCCGCAGTGGCCTTCCTCATCCGCATCGTCAGTGACTCGACTCGCCTGCGCGCGACTGGCAAAAACTTCGACAACAGGTAGAATCTAGGGCGTGAGCAAACTTCGTCAGAACCGGGAAGAGCAGAGTGAACGACCTCTGCAGAGGGCCATCGACGAGCAGAGCCTCTCCACCCGACCGCGTTCGATCATCAGTGCCTATATCGCGCTGACCAAACCGCGCGTCATCGAGCTGCTCCTCGTCACGACCGCGCCCGTGATGTTCCTGGCCGCTCAGGGAATGCCGAACATCTGGCTGGTCATCAACACCCTCATCGGCGGAGCCGCCGCTGCGGCCTCGGCCTCGGTCTTCAACTGCTACGTCGACCGCGACATCGACGCGAAGATGGAGCGGACGAAGGACCGTCCCCTCGTCACCGGTGAGATCAGCCCCCGTTCTGCACTCATCTTCGCTTTCGTGCTGGGCATCGGCTCGATCTTCTGGCTCGGCGGATTCACGAATTGGGTCACGGCGGGACTGACCGCCTCGGCGATTCTGCTCTACGCAGTCTTCTACACCCTCGTCCTCAAGCGCCGCACCTCACAGAACATCGTCTGGGGCGGCGCCGCAGGCTGCATGCCGGTGCTCATCGGCTGGTCGGCCGTGACCGGGGGAGTCGCCTGGGAGCCCGTGCTGCTCTTCCTCGTCGTCTTCTTCTGGACCCCGCCGCACTACTGGCCGCTGGCGATCAAGTACAAGGCCGACTACGACGCCGCCGACGTGCCCATGCTGCCGTCGAAGGTCCCGCCGACATCCGTCGGCCGGCAGATGATCCTCTACACGTGGGCGATGATCGCCTGCTCGCTCGCACTCATTCCCGTGGCGCCGATGGGTCCGGTCTACACGATCGTGGCCGTGGGCGCCGGCGTCTGGTTCCTGTGGTCGTGCTACTCGCTGGTCTCCCGGGCCAAGCAGGGCAAGGACGGCACGTCTCTCAAGGCGATGAAGGTCTTCCACGGGTCGATCACGTACCTGTCGCTGCTCTTCCTGGCAGTGGCCATCGACCCGTTCGTGCCCACCCTGATCCCCGGGATCTGGTGACTCGCCGAAGAACCCGCTGATCCAATCGGCCCAGTCTGAGCTGGATAGCACAGATTTGAAACAGTGCTATCCAGCTCAAGCTGGGCCGTTGTACGTCTGTGCCTTGCGCTTCGGGTCGGAACGCAAATTCTCAGCCGGCGTTGACGAGGTCGTCGATGACGATCTTCTTCATCTGCATGAGTGCCTGAGTCTGTGCCGGACCGGTCATCAGCTCGCCGAGGTTCGCGGGAATGATCTGCCAGCTGACTCCGTAGCGGTCCTTGAGCCAGCCGCACTGTTCGTGCTCGGGAGAGGCCGACAGATGTGACCAGTAGTGGTCGATCTCGGCCTGGTCGGCGCATTCGACGGTCAGTGAGATCGCTTCGTTGAACGTGAACACCGGTCCGCCGTCGAGGCAGATGAACTCTGTGCCGTCGAGGACGAACCGGCCGTTGATGACCTTCCCGCTCATCCCCTCGAAGTGTTCGTCGAGGGATTCGTCGGGATAGCGTTCGATGGACAGGATGGAAGAGTCGGGGAAGACGGAGCAGTAGTACTCCATGGCCTCCTCGGCGCAGTCAGGAAACCACAGACACGGAACGATCGGGACTGACATCGGTGCTCCTCGGGTATGCGCTGTCGAGAACGGCAACGCTTGCCGCAATCGTAGCCGACAGCCCGACCATGTGTAAGGCCACGAGCAGTTCGGGAACACCGAGGAAGTACTGGACGTAGCCGATGACTCCCTGGACGATCTCGACGATGAGGAGCACGATCAGCGGAGCGACCATCGCCGATTGTGCCTTCTTCCGCGCGACGACGAGCGCAGAGAGCGTGGCGACGACGAGCAGCCACACCGGCGCGGCATGCAAACGGGTGACCCAGATGTTGTCGAGGTTGTTGCGGGTCGAGATCGTCGAACCCGAATGGGGCCCGGCCCCGGTGGTGAGCACGCCGAAGACGACGATGATCGCGGTGAGGCCGAGGATGATCCAGCCCAATGTCGGCAGCGGAGCCGGGGCCTTCGTGCCCAGCCGCACGCCGGTGTCGTAGGTGCGGCGGACGAAGTAGGCGGCAACGCCGACGGCGACGGCCGAGGGGACGAAGTGTCCGGCGACGACCCAGGGGTTGAGCTTCGTCCACACGGTGATTCCGCCGACGACGGCCTGGACCGGCACGATGGCCAGCAGTCCGATATTGAGCCAGAACAGATCCGGGCGCTGCTTCCGAACCCTCCACAGCATGAGCGCAATGCATACGCCGAGGAGCGCCAGCGCCACAGCCAACAGGCGGTTGCCGAACTCGATGGCGCCGTGGATGCCCATCTCGCTGGTGGACACCAGGGAATCCGGGGTGCACTTCGGCCAGTCCGTACAGCCGAGCCCCGAGCCGGTGAGCCGGACGATTCCGCCGGTCAGGATGATCCCTGCCTGGGCGATGAGCATGGCCCAAGCGGCGATGCGGATCTTCTTCGTGACCACTTCACTCCTCATTCGAAACGGAACCACCTGCGTGCCGCAAGCGTTCCCACAAGCCCCCATACCAGGAGCACGATGATTGCCTTGACGTCTGTGCCGCCGTCTCCGATGGCGGACCGCATGGCGTCGCCGAGCGCACCGGAGGGCAGGTAGCCCACAACCGTTCCCCATTCTCCCGGATGTGCGATGACGAGGCCACCGACGCCTGCCATGAGCACCCAGATGAGGTTCGTCGCCGCCAGGGTCGCCTCGGCGCGGACGGTGCCGGCCATGAGCAGACCGAGTGAGAGCAGCGCTGCGGTGCCCAGCAGTGTGGCCAGGATGAGCCCGAGGACGTCGACGGGACCGCGGAAGCCGAGAACCGCCGCCGTGGCGAAGACGAGCGCGTACTGGATGAGGACGACGACGATGACGGCGCCGAGTTTGCCGAGGATGAGTCCGTTCGTGCCCAGCGGAGTCGTCGCCAGCTGCCGCAGCACTCCGTAACGGCGGTCGAAGGCGGTCGCGATCGCCTGACCGGTGAATGCGCTGGAGGCCAGGCTCAGGCTCAGCGCTCCGGGGACGGCGATCGACAGCGGGTCGGCCCCGGCGTCGATGACTCCGAGGCCGGTGAGCAGGGGAGTCTTCGCGAGGAAGACGAGCAGACCCAGAGGGAAGATGACCGAGAGCAGCAGCTGTTCGCCGTTGCGCAGAACGGACAGGGTCTCGAACTTCGCCTGCGAGACGATGCGTGCGGCGGTCATCGCAGCGGCCTCCCGGTCAGCTCGAAGAACACATCGGACAGGGACTGTCTCTGCATGCCGATGTCCGTGATCTGGCCCCCCGCCTCGGCGATGGCTGTGCACGCGGCCGCGATCCGGCTTGCCGTTGGTGCTCCGTCGATGATGATCAGGGAGCCCTGCGCCGAGGCGGGACCGAGCCCGGTGAGTCGATCGACGAGATTCGCGGGGGCGGGGGAGTCGAGTCGGATCGTCAGCGCCCGCGACCCGGCGGAGGCGCTGCGCAGCTCCTCGGGCGCTCCCTGAGCGATGATCCGTCCCCGATCGATGACGACGACCTCGTCGGAGAGCTCCTCGGCCTCGGTCAGGTCGTGGGTGGTGAGTACGACGGCGACCCCACTGTCGGCGAGATCTCGGATGAAGCTGTGGACGACCTCACGAGCCTGGGGGTCGAGGCCGGCGCAGGGTTCGTCGAGGAAGACCAGACGAGGTCGACCGATGAGGGCCGCAGCCAGCGCCACCCGCTGCTTCTGTCCGCCGGAGAGCCGGCGCATCGTGCGTCCGGCGAAATCGTGGAGGCCCAGGGGTTCGGCGAGTTCGTCGACCGGCAGGGGGTTCTCGTAGAGCGAGGAGAGATGGCGAAGCACCTGCAGCGGCTTCGAGCTCATCGGCAGTCCGCCGTCCTGGAGCATCACCCCGGCCAGCTGCGAGGTCGTGGCGTGGGCGGCGACGGGGTCGTGGCCGAAGATCTCCACCGTGCCCGCATCGGGGCGGCGGGTGCCCACCGCCAGGGAGATGGTCGTGGATTTGCCCGCGCCATTGGGTCCGAGGACACCGAGGACGGACCCGGTCTCGGCCGTGAGGTCGATTCCGTCGACGACACGGTGGGTGCCGTAGGAGTATTGGAGACCGCGGATGGTCAGGGCCGGAGATGACACCAGGCTATTCTACGACGCGTCGAAACGGGTGTCGAAACCGCAGGCGTCCGCGCGCGGCGCGAGCGGTGGTTAGGCTCACCTAGTTTTACGAAACAAATTACGCAACAATATTGTTGTGTTAGTCAAGGAGGTGGATTATGGCTGCAAACGACACGGAAGATCGCCGCACCCGGCAGAGGGTCTTCCAGTCGGTGCTCGACGAAGGGCCGATCACTGCTTCGTCTTTGGCCAAAGCCCTCGAGCTGACTCCCGCGGCGATCCGTCGTCACCTGGACGCGCTGGAGAGCGAAGGCCTCATCGAGGTCCGTGAACTCGCCGGCAAGCAGGCGGGCAGGGGCCGACCAGCCCGGCACTATGTGGTCACGACGGCCGGACACGATTCGGTCAGTCATTCCTACGACGAGTTGGCCGTGAACATTCTGCGCTTCATGGAGGACAAGCACGGCAAGTCGGCTGTGGAGGAATTCACCGAAGACCTCGTCGGCCGTCTGCGGGACCGCCTCGGACCGGAACTCGGCAAGCGCGGCGGCACCACAGTGGCGTCGCGCTCACGCGCTCTCGCCGCGGCGCTGACACGGGAAGGGTACGCCGCCTCGGCGACACCGGTTGCGGCCGGGACCCCGTTGGAGGCGATGCAGCTGTGCCAGGGGCACTGCCCGATCCAGGCCGTGGCGGCGGAGTACCCGGAGATCTGCGAAGCGGAACTCGCGATGTTCTCCGACTACCTCGGCGTCGACGTGCGCCGGCTGTCCTCGTTGGCGCAGGGCGACCACGTGTGCACCACCCACATTCCGACTTCGGAACTGACCAGACCACTCATCCACAGCAATGATCGACCTCAAGGAGGTTCACGATGACTGACACAGGAAATCGGATCATCGATGCGAATCCCGAGCTCAAAGACCTCGGGCAGTACGCATACGGTTGGCACGACGAGAACGACGCCGGCGCGACCGCGGAACGCGGCCTGAGCGAGGAAGTCGTCCGCAACATCTCGAAGCTCAAGGACGAACCCGAGTGGATGCTCAAGCGTCGGCTCAAGGCTCTGCGTCTGTTCGACAAGAAGCCGATGCCGAACTGGGGTGCCGACCTCACCGGAATCGACTTCGCCGACATCAAGTACTTCGTCCGCTCCACCGAGGGGCAGGCGACGTCCTGGGAGGACCTGCCCGAGGACATCCGCAACACCTATGACAAGCTCGGCATCCCCGAGGCGGAGAAGCAGCGCCTCGTCGCCGGTGTCGCCGCACAGTACGAGTCCGAGGTCGTCTACCACCAGATCAACGAAGAGCTCGAGGCTCAGGGCGTCATCTTCATGGACACGGACACCGGCCTGCGCGAGCACCCGGAGATCTTCGAAGAGTACTTCGGGTCGATCATTCCCTCCGGCGACAACAAGTTCGCCGCACTCAACACCGCTGTCTGGTCCGGCGGCTCGTTCGTCTACGTCCCCAAGGGCGTCCACGTCGAGATCCCGCTGCAGGCCTACTTCCGCATCAACACGGAGAACATGGGCCAGTTCGAGCGCACGCTCATCATCGCCGACGAGGGTTCCTCGGTCCACTACGTCGAGGGCTGCACCGCTCCGATCTACAAGACCGACTCGCTGCACTCGGCCGTCGTCGAGATCATCGCGAAGAAGGATGCGAAGGTCCGCTACACGACGATCCAGAACTGGTCGAACAACGTGTACAACCTCGTCACCAAGCGCGCCATCGCCGAAGAGGGCGCCTCCATGGAATGGGTCGACGGCAATATCGGCTCGAAGGTGACCATGAAGTACCCGGCCATCTGGCTCACCGGCGAGCACGCCCGCGGTGAGACGCTGTCCGTGGCCTTCGCCGGCGAGGGACAGCACCAGGACACCGGTGCGAAGATGGTCCACGCCGCTCCGCACACCCATTCGTCGATCGTGTCGAAGTCCGTGGCCCGCGGCGGCGGACGTGCCGGCTACCGCGGACTCGTCCACGTGCACCCGGGCGCCGAAGGCTCGTCGAACAACGTCCTCTGCGACGCTCTGCTCGTCGACAACGTCTCCCGTTCGGACACGTACCCCTACATCGACATCCGCGAAGACGACGTCACACTCGGCCATGAGGCCACCGTGTCGAAGGTCAGTGAGGATCAGCTCTTCTACCTCATGTCCCGCGGCATGGAGGAGACCGAGGCGATGGCGATGATCGTGCGCGGCTTCGTCGAGCCCATCGCACGCGAGCTCCCGATGGAGTACGCCCTCGAACTCAACCGCCTCATCGAACTGCAGATGGAAGGCGCGGTCGGCTGAGACCCGATCCAGCGCCCACTGCACTCAAAGGAGTAAATCTGTGACTGATACCACCAATCCGCTTGGCCTTTCGGAGCACTCGCACGGTTCCGAGGTCCAGGTGCCCGATTCGAAGCGCGATGCGCGCACACGCAGCTTCGATGTCGCCGACTTCCCCGTGCCCACCGGCCGGGAGGAGGAATGGCGCTTCTCTCCAGTCCGCAAGTTCAGCGAGTTCTTCGAGGACACCGCCACCGAGGCGACACTGACGTTCGAGTCGGATCTGCCCGCGGGCCTGTCCGTCGAGGAGATCTCGCTCGAGTCGGCTCAGGAACTGGGCATCCTCGAACCCGAGGACCGCGCCGCGGCCGTCGCCGCCAACCGCGCTTCCGCGGTGACGCACTATTCGATCCCCGCGGACACCGAACTCGACCGGGCCGCGATCATCCACGCCGACGGCACCGGTGAGGCACTCGGCCACGGCCATGTCGTCATCACGGTCGGAGCGAACTCGAAGGCGACCATCGTCGTCGAACACGAGGGACTGGCCCGGTACTCCGAGCTCGTCTCCCTCGTCATCGGCGATGGTGCGGACGTGACCTTCGTATCGCTGCAGCTGTGGGACGACGGCTCTCAGCACCTCGGTCAGCACGATGCGATCGTGGGCAAGGACGCGAAGTTCAAGCACATCCACATCACCCTCGGCGGCGACGTGGTGCGCCTGAACACGAACGTGCGCTACTCGGCAGCCGGGGGAGAGGCCGAACTGCTCGGACTCTACTTCGCCGATGCCGGTCAGCACCTCGAGCACCGCACCTACATCGACCACAACACGCCGAAGGCCCAGTCGAACGTCCACTACAAGGGCGCTCTGCAGGGCAAGGACGCGCGCAGCGTGTGGATCGGCGATGTGCTCATCCGTCCCGAAGCTCTCGACATCGACACCTACGAGCTCAACCGGAACCTCATCCTCACCGATGGCGCCCGGGCCGACTCGGTGCCGAACCTCGAGATCGAGACCGGCGACATCGCCGGTGCCGGTCACGCCTCCTCGGTGGGACGCTTCGATGAGGAGCACCTGTTCTACCTGATGAGCCGCGGCATCCCCGAGGACGTCGCCCGTCAGCTCGTGGTCCGCGGATTCTTCAACGAAGTGATCCAGAAGATCCAGGTGCCCGAGATCGAGGACGTGCTCAACGAACGCATCGAAGACGAACTGTCCCGGAGCGTTCTGTGACCATGATCGACGTGGCGGCCGCCGACGAGGTGGCTCCCGGCGGCACCATGCGCATCGAGGTCGGCGAGTACGAGATCTGCATCGCTCGCGACTCCGACGGCACGATCCACGCCATCGACGACCTGTGCACCCACGGTGAGGTGTCGTTGGCCGAAGGGGACGTCGAGGACTGCACCATCGAATGCTGGCTGCACGGCTCGCAGTTCGACCTGACGACCGGCAAGCCGGTGAATCCGCCGGCGTTCGAACCCGTCGCGGTCTATGACTGCAAAGAGATCGCCGGCCGCATCCTCGTCGACCCGAACACCACCCTGAACTGACCTCAAGACCGAAGAAGAAGGATCATTATGTCCACTCTCACAATCGAAGACCTGCACGTCGGTGTCAACACCGATACCGGTCTCAAGCCCATCCTCAACGGCATCAACCTCGTCATCAACACGAACGAGACCCACGCCATCATGGGCCCCAACGGCTCCGGCAAGTCGACCCTGGCCTACGCCCTGGCCGGCCACCCCAAGTACGAAGTGACTTCCGGTTCGGTCACCCTCGACGGTGAGGACGTCCTCGAGATGTCCGTCGACGAGCGTGCCAAGGCCGGACTGTTCTTGGCCATGCAGTATCCCGTCGAGGTTCCCGGCGTGACCGTGACGAACTTCCTCCGTTCGGCCAAGACCGCCATCGACGGTGAAGCTCCGAAGCTGCGCAACTGGACCAAGGACCTCAAGCAGGCCATGGAGAACCTCCGCGTCGATCCCGCCTTCGCTTCGCGCAACGTCAACGAAGGCTTCTCCGGCGGTGAGAAGAAGCGTCACGAGATCCTGCAGCTCGAGATGCTCAAGCCGAAGTTCGCCGTCCTCGACGAAACCGACTCCGGCCTCGACGTCGACGCCCTGCGCATCGTGTCCGAAGGCGTCAACCGCGTCAAGGAGGCCACCGACGTCGGCATCATGCTCATCACCCACTACACGCGCATCCTCAACTACATCAAGCCCGATCACGTCCACGTGATCATCGAGGGCAAGGTGGCCGAGGAAGGCGGACCGGAACTGGCCGAACGCCTCGAGAACGAAGGCTACGACCGCTTCTTCCAGAAGGCCTGATGTTCTCACGTCTGAGGGGCGACTTCCCGATCCTCGATGTGAGGGTCGGGGAGTCGCCGCTGTCGTATCTCGACTCGGGCGCGACATCGCAGAAGCCGCAGTGCGTCATCGACACCTTCGTCGAGTACTTCCAGCAGCGCAACGCCGCCGTCCACCGGGGCGCACACTCCCTGGCCGTCGAGGCCACGGACGCCTTCGAGAACGGTCGGATCGCGGCTGCCGGACTCGTCGGGGGGACACCGGAGCAGGTGTGCTGGACGAAGAACGCCACCGAGGCGCTCAACATCGTGGCTCTCGGCATGGATCGGGCCAGCCACGGCTTCGGGGGAGACGACGCAGAGCGCTTCGCTCTCGTCCCCGGTGACTCGATCGTGGTGACCGAGATGGAACATCACGCGAATCTCGTGCCGTGGCAGCAGCTGGCCGCCTCCACGGGAGCACAGCTGCGCTGGCTGCCGGTCACCGATTCCGGTGAACTCGATCTGACCGACCTCGACGCGATCGTCGACGAATCGACGAAGGTGCTCGCGTTCACGCACGTCTCCAACGTCCTCGGCACGATCAACCCGGTCGACCGCCTCGTCGAACGGGCCCACGCCGTCGGAGCCTACGTCGTGCTCGACGCCTGCCAGTCCGTGCCGCATATGCCCGTGGACTTCGTCGACCTCGACGTCGATTTCGCCGCCATCTCCGCGCACAAGGCGCTCGGACCCACCGGTCTGGGTGCGCTGTGGGGCAAGCCGGAGCTGCTCGACGCTCTGCCGCCGGTGCTCACGGGCGGATCCATGATCACCACGGTGACCATGGAGGAGACCGCGTTCATGCCCGCTCCGCAGCGGTTCGAGGCCGGCACTCAGCCGGTCGCCGAGGTGGCGGCCTTCGCGACCGCGATCGGCTACCTCACCGAGGTGGGGCTGGACAATGTTCTCGAGCACGAGAAGGAGCTCGCCCGCGTCCTCCTCGACGGGATCGGCCAGATCCCCGGAATCCGCATCCTCGGCGAGGCCGAGGACCGGATCGGGACGGTGGCCTTCGACGTCGACGGCGTGCACGCCCACGACGTCGGACAGTATCTCGACTCGCAGGGCATCGCCGTGCGGGTGGGCCACCACTGCGCTCAGCCGCTGCACCGCCGCTTCGGGGTCACCGCCTCGACGCGGGCGAGCACGTACCTGTACAACAACGTCGAAGACTGCACCCGCTTCCTTTCTGCTCTGGCGGAAGTGCGGCCCTTCTTCGGAGTCGCCTGAGGAGGGGAGCGAAGCGATGAGCACACAGATGCAGCAGCTCTACCAGCAGGTCATCCTCGACCAGTCGCGGGCACGCATCGGCAACACCGAACTGCTCCGTGACGCCGCAGCGTCACCGCACGGACATTCGCATCAGGTGAACCCGACGTGCGGCGATGAGATCGAACTCGAAACCGAACTCCTCGACGACGGCACGATCGCGGTGCGGTGGACCGGCGACGGCTGTTCGATCTCGATGGCATCGGCCTCGGTGCTGTCCGAACTGGCCGCCGAATCCTCCGTGTCGCAGATGCTCGAGATCGAAGGCGCGTTCCACGAACTCATGCATTCCCGTGGGACAATGGTCGCGGATGAGTCGATTCTCGGGGACGCCGCGGCGTTCACCGGAGTATCGAAGTTCCCGGCCAGGATCAAATGCGCTCTCCTGGCATGGATGGCGTTCAAGGACGCACTCAACCAAGCACAAGCAGCTCGTGAGGAGAAACACAATGCCTGAAGTCATTGACGCACCGCAGAATGCCAGCGTCGACGAAGTGCGCGAGGCGATGATGGACGTCGTCGATCCCGAGCTCGGTGTCAACATCGTCGATCTCGGCCTCGTGTACGGACTCTCGGTCGAAGACGACGGCACCGCCGTGATCGAGATGACCCTGACCTCGGCGGCCTGCCCGCTGACCGACGTCATCGAGGACCAGACCGCACAGTCGCTCGAGGGAATCGTGCCGGCCTACCGGATCAACTGGGTCTGGATGCCGCCATGGGGTCCGGAGAAGATCACCGAGGACGGCCGCGAACAGATGCGCGCCCTCGGATTCAACATCTGAGTCATCGCAAGGACTCTGAGTCGGCGAGGAAAGACACAGTCCCTCAGGCCCGTTCGACTGCGGGCCAGAGGGACTGTTGCCGTTTGTGGATGCTGCACAGAGGCGAATCTGCAGAATCACCGTGCTCGGCTCGGCGGAGTGACCACAAACCGCCAAGAGCCGCGGCGGGCTGCACCGAATCGTCGAGGATATCTGGGCGCGAGCGGGCCATTGCGCGTGCCCGGAGGAGGGCCGGAACGTGAGTGGTATGCCTCGGCTGCTCGGATCGCGATGATGCCGGTCAATCGCCATACCCGATTCTCGGAAGCACATGACCATTCCGGAACTGGCAGCACGCGAAACTAGACGATCGCGTCGTGGACCAGCGCAATGGCCGATGGCACTATGACGCCGAAGAACGCGATGCCGAGCCCGACCTTCACCCAGTTGCGTTCGAGGAACGTGGAATGCTTTGGGAACCTCTTCGCGACTTCGACGAAGTTCAGCCGATCGTCGCACTGCTTCACGCTGATCCCGTGGTCTTCCATGACGGAGACGCCGCCCAACAGCTGGTCGGCAGGCCAGTACAGCCCATTCAGACTGATCGCCGACTTGAACGCCCGGCGTGCGATCGAGATCCGCAGGGCCCGTCCGAAACTCGCATCATGGAAGTCCGTGAACACGATGACACCTTCGATATCGTCGCGTCCGAGCGTGATGGATCGGCCGTACCAGTTGCGGTATTCGACGCCCGATCCGGTGAACACGATCCGGCTGCTTTTCATACCGATGAGGCCGGCAACCACGAACACGAAGGCAACGACGATGCATACCAGCACTGTCTCGACGCCGAACGAGAAGAATGCGACGGCGATGAGACCGGCCAGTACGAGAATCCGCAGAGCCCCGAACTTCTGTCGATACCGAGTGAGGTCTGCTGGGACCGTCAATGGGACCGCAGGAGCATCGGGCAGTTTCGCCTTCCTCAATTTCGCCATCGTATGACGATAGCACCGACTCTCAGAGTCACCGGAGCGGCGAGTGACTCTTCGAGCCGACGGTCGCGGAGATCACCGCCCCGCGGACCGAGAACCAGGCAGCGGCGTGAAAGAATGGAATCCGACTTTCCAAGGAGAACCATTGACGATCATCGCTGCCGCCGACGGATCTGCGCTCGGCAACCCCGGACCCGCCGGGTG
Source organism: Brevibacterium sp. VCM10 (assembly GCF_000583215.1). Lineage (NCBI taxonomy): Bacteria > Bacillati > Actinomycetota > Actinomycetes > Micrococcales > Brevibacteriaceae > Brevibacterium > Brevibacterium sp. VCM10. The sequence goes on along the minus strand of NZ_JAJB01000030.1, from coordinate 134,199 downwards.
GGCCTGGTACATCGACGACACCTCCTGGCACGCCGGCGGGTGGAAGAACGCGACGAACAACCGCGGTGAGCTCATGGCCGTCCTCGACCTGCTCCGGTCGACCGCGGACAGCGACGACGAGCTCAAGATATACTGTGATTCGCAGTACGTCATCAACGCCCTGACCAAATGGATGCCGGGGTGGAAACGCAAAGGGTGGAAGAAGGCCGATGGAAAAGAAGTCCTCAACAAGGACCTCTTAGCGTCTCTCGATGAGGAACTGAGCGGGCGGACGGTCGAGTTCGAGTGGGTCAAAGGACACAACCACCACGAACTCAATGAGGCTGCCGACGTTCGCGCCCGCGCGGCAGCCACCGCCTTCCAGAAGGGCACGCCCGTGCCGGAAGGCCCCGGATACGTCCCCGCGGGGACGTCGACCGCGACGGCGGGCGAACAGGCAGACAACCCGGCGGAACCTGTTGCTCAGGACGACGTTTCCGTCGCGCCCGTGGCCGCAGCAGCCGGGCCGGACACCACTGTCGTGTCCTGCCGTGTGCCGTCCTCAGTCGCAGATGAACTCGTCGCCCGGGCCCAGGCCCGCGGCATACACCCCCAAGAATTTCTGGCCGAACTCATCGGCCGCAGTTTGGAGACAGAATGATTCAGGCCTCAGGCCTCGAAGTCGCCGTCGGCGCCCGCACCCTCATGTCCGAGGTGTCCTTCCGCGTCGACAAGGGCGACCGGGTCGGCCTCGTCGGCCGCAACGGCGCCGGCAAGACGACTCTGACCAAGGTGATCATGGGCGGACACCCGGCCCAATCCGGATCCGTGTCGATCTCCGGCACCGTCGGCTATCTGCCCCAGGATCCGCGCAGCGGTGACCTCACTGCCACCGGCATGGAACGCATCCTCTCGGTGCGTGACCTCGACGTCCTCGTCAAGCGTCTGCGCAAGGCCGAACGGCAGATGGCCTCACCGGACGAGAAGGTGGCGACGAAGGCCATCGACCGCTACCCGCGCATCGAAGCGGAGTTCATCGCGGCCGGTGGTTATGCCGCCGAATCCGAGGCCTTCGCGATCGCTGCGAACCTCGGCCTCGACGAGGCACTGATCAGCCAGGAGATCGGGACGCTTTCCGGCGGTCAGCGTCGCCGTGTGGAACTCGCCCGGATCCTGTTCTCGGCCCCGGATACGATGATCCTCGACGAGCCGACGAACCACCTCGACGCCGAATCCGTGCTGTGGCTGCGCGACCACCTCAAGGCCTACTCCGGTGGTCTGATCATCATCAGCCACGACCTCGATCTCATCGACGAAGTGGTCAACAAGGTCTTCTTCCTCGATGCCACCCGTCAGACCATCGACATCTATTCGATGGGCTACCGGCTCTACCTCAAACAGCGTGAGGACGATGAGCGGCGTCGCCGCCGCGAACGTGCCAATGCCGAGAAGAAGGCCGCGGCGCTCAACGCTCAGGCGAACAAGATGATGGCGAAGGCGACGAAGACTGTCGCCGCCCAGCAGATGGCCAAGCGCGCCGACCGTCTGCTCGCCGGTCTCGAGGACGAACGCGCCACAGAGAAGGTCGCGAATCTGCGCTTCCCGGCCCCGGCCGACTGCGGACGTGTGCCGCTGACGGCCGAGGGACTCTCTCGCAGCTTCGGTTCGACCGAGGTGTTCACCGGTGTCGATCTCGCCATCGACAAGGGCACACGAGTCGTCGTACTCGGCTACAACGGTGCCGGAAAGACGACGCTGCTGCGACTGCTCGCCGGACTCGACGACCCCGACTCCGGAGAAGTCGTGCCCGGACACGGCCTCAAGCTCGGCTACTACGCGCAGGAGCATGAGACCCTCGACCTCGAACGCACAGTGCTGGAGAACATGTCGCGGAACTCTCCGCATCTCGATGACACCGCGGTGCGCAATGTGCTCGGTTCGTTCCTGTTCAGCGGTGACGATGTGCACAAGCCTGCCGGAGTGCTCTCCGGTGGAGAGAAGACACGTCTGGCGCTGGCCACGCTCGTGGTCTCGAGTGCGAACGTGCTGCTGCTCGACGAACCGACGAACAACCTCGATCCCGCCTCCCGCGAGGAGATCCTCTCAGCCATCCGCCGCTACGAAGGTGCGATCGTGCTCGTCACCCACGATGAAGGTGCGGTGTCCGCGCTCGATCCCGACCGCGTGCTCCTGCTGCCCGACGGCGACGAGGATCTGTGGAACGACACGTACCTCGATCTCGTCACGCTCGCCTGAGCCGGCTCATCACGCTCGGCTGAGCCGGTCGGCCTCACTCGGCTGATCGGCTCACTGAGTGCGGAAGCGCTCCTCGAACAGGGCATCCTCATCGGCTTCTGCCTGCCCGCGCACGGTTGGCGAGGCCCAGCGGTTGCGGCCATAGCGGCTGCCGGGCTGACTGATCTTCGCACCCGCGTCGAGCGCGGCCTTGTCGATGACGACCATGTCATTCTCGGCGGCAGTGCCGTGTTCGACCGCCTCTGCGGCGGCCTTGCGCTCACGACGGGCAGAGATGATCACGGCGATGATGATCATGATTCCGAAGGCGAACCACTGGAGCATATAGGACAGGTGGTTGCCGGGATCGAGCTCGGGCATCGGCAGCGGGGTCAGTCCCTCTTCCGGGGAGCCGCCGGTCTCGGCCGGTGCGGCCTCGACGTAGACGTGCGAATAGGCATCGTCCATTCCGGGAATGCGCGCGGGATCGATGGCACGGATGAGGCCCTTCGGGTTCTCATCTTCGGATCCGTCCTGAGCGGGACGCAGATGGGCGACCACGGTCTGCTCACCCTGCGGCGCCGGCGGCACGGAATCCTGTTCGGCGGTGAACCCGCGGACAACGGCGATCGTCGAACCGCCGCTGATCTCGAACGGGGTCACCACATAGAAGCCGGGTTCGTCTCCGACTGTGCGGTTGCGCGCGAGGACGGTGTCGGAGTCGGAGAACTGACCGGTCAGTTCCACCTGAGTCCACTCATCGGTGGTGCCCAGCGTGGAATCCGGTGTCGAGAGCACCGAGGTGATGTCGACGGGTTCGGCGGAGTAGTTCGCGGTGATCGTCGCGATCTCCTGCTCGCGCTGATCGCGGCGGTCCTTCTGCCACAGGGCGAGGAACACGCAGGCGATGATGACGATGATCGCCATGGCGATGTATTTGAGCCAGCGTGCGGAGAAGAGGAAGGAATAGCGGCTCAACCTGCATCCTCTGGAATCTCGTCGACGGAGACGTCGGTGATGAAGAAGTCGCGCAGCGTCAGGAAGTCACGCAGATAGACGAGATGCTCATCACAGGCCAACCACGTCTTCTTCCTCTCCGGGGTGTGGACGCGGGGGTTGTTCCACAGCAGGGCCCGGGTCGCGAACGCCCGGCATTCCTTCGCCGAACACTGCAGCTGCTCGCTCAAACCTGGTCCCTCCTGTCCTTGTCATTGTCATCGACGGCCTCACCTCGGACGGTTTCGCCCGGGATGGTCTCGCCCCGGATCGTTTCGTGCTGGTGATCCGCGCCTGGATCGGTCTCGTCAGGGGAGCCGCCTCGGGGATCTGGGTCGTCGACCGTCTCGTCACCGACCGTCTCTCCGCCGAGGGTGTCGCCGGAGATCGTCTCACCGCGCGCCGGCGGCAGCTCCGCCAGCGGGGCCTGATCAAGCAGTGCGGAGCGATCATCGCTGGTGCGTTCGCGGCCCGCATTGGCGAAGATCACCGCAGGGTAGGGGAGGACGACCGCCCCTGCCACGCAGATCCACATGAGGATGTGCAGATCGGCGACGAAAGCGAAATAGGCGGCCACGAAGCAGACCGTCCTGATGCCCATGGTGATCGAATACTTGATGATCCGGGACCGCATATCGTCATCAAGGGCGGTGTCTGCCGTTGTGATCTGCTGAGCGTGTCTGACCATATCCTTCTTCGATCGCTGACTGCCAAACATGATACTCGTCCTTTGTGAGAGTCGTATCCATCGGCCGAAGAACAGGATAGGTTTGTCCACGACAGATGTGAAGAACACAGTCGATCAACAGGAGACCAACGTGTCAGAACCACGCACAGTCCTCGTCACCGGCGGCAACCGCGGAATCGGCCGCACCATTGCCGAGGAATTCCTCGCCCAGGGGGACAAGGTGGCCGTCACCTCCCGCAACGGTCAGGCCCCCGAAGGTGCTCTCGCCGTGGCCGCCGATGTCACCGACAGCGAATCGATCGATCGGGCGTTCACCGAGATCGAGGAGAAGCTCGGGCCTGTCGAGGTCGTCGTGGCCAATGCCGGAATCACCGCCGACAATCTGCTCATGCGGATGAACGATGACGAATTCGAATCCGTCATCGACACGAATCTCACCGGTGCCTTCCGCACGGTCAAGCGCGGAATCACCGGGATGATCCGAGCGAAGAAGGGCCGCATCGTCCTCATCTCGTCGGTGTCGGGACTCTACGGCGTCCCCGGCCAGGCGAACTACTCGGCGTCGAAAGCCGGACTCGTCGGCTTCGCCCGCTCCATCACCCGCGAGGTCGGCTCCCGCGGAATCACCGCCAATGTCGTCGCCCCGGGCTTCATCCGCACGGATATGACAGACGAACTCAGCGAGAAGCAGCAGAAGGAATACCTCTCGACGATTCCGGCCAAGCGCTTCGCCGAGGCCGACGAGGTCGCCAAGGTCGTTTGCTGGGTGGCCTCCGATGAAGCCGCCTACATCTCCGGTGCCGTCATCCCCGTCGACGGCGGACTGGGAATGGGCCACTGATCCAGACGGTGCCGGGCCGGCCACAACCGGATCCTGGGCCGCAGACGATGCGGCCTGGCCGGGCCACAACCCGTAGACTTCGATACAGAGACACCGCCCGAGGCGGCGTCATGCACACGCAACCACCTTCCTTTCGAAAGGACCACCATGGGAATTCTTGACGGAAAGCGCATTCTCGTCACCGGCGTGCTCACCGAGGCGTCGATCGCCTTCGCCGCTGCTCGCATCGCCCAGGAGCAGGGAGCCGAGGTCATCCTCTCGAGCTTCGGCCGCCAGATGAAGATCACTCAGGTGATCGCCGAACGTCTGCCGCAGACTCCGCAGGTCATCGAACTCGACGCCACGAACGAAGAGGATCTGAACGCCCTGCCCGAGCGCCTCGGCGGCAACATCGACGGTATCGTCCACGCCATCGCCTTCGCCCCGAAGGACGCCCTCGGCGGGGTCTTCCTCGACACCCCGTGGGACTCCGTGTCCGCGGCCATCCACGTCTCCGCGTACTCGCTCAAGGCCATCGCCGTGGCCGCGAAGCCCGTGCTCAACAAGGGCGCCGGAATCGTCGGGCTGACCTTCGATGCGACGATCTCCTGGCCGGTCTACGACTGGATGGGTGTGGCCAAGGCCGCCTTCGAATCGACCGCCCGCTACCTCGCGAAGTACGTCGGCGAAGACGGTGTGCGCGTCAACCTCGTCTCGGCGGGACCGCTGAAGACCACCGCCGCCACCTCCATCCCCGGTTTCGGAACGCTCGAAGACATGTGGGGCGACCGCGCACCCCTGGGTTGGGACCAGAAGGACACCACCCCTGCCGGCAAGGCCATCGTCGCCCTGCTCTCCGACTGGTTCCCCGCCACCACCGGCGAGATGATCCACGTCGACGGCGGATTCCACTCCACCGGAGCCTGAGACAGCCCATGCCTGTGCTCATCCTCGCCCGCCACGCCAAGGCGGAAGCGCATGGTCCCACCGACTTCGAACGGTCCCTGGATGCGAAGGGCCTGGCTCAAGCGGTCGAAGCCGGAGCCGAGATCGCCGAGCGCTGGTCACCCGATGTGGCCATCGCCTCGGCAGCCCGGCGCACCGTGCAGACCGGTCAGGCCGTCGTCGAAGCGGTCAACCGCGCTTATGGCCGAAACCTTGACGAACCGGGTGAGCTGACCCTGCGTGAGGATCCCTCGCTCTACGCCGGGTCCGTCGACGACTGGCTGGATGCGATCAATTCGATTCCCGCGGATGCGCAGTGCGCGTATATCGTGGGCCACCAGCCGACCGTCGCCGAGGTGGTCGGCCACCTCAATCCGCTAGGCGGGGTTCCGGATGCGTTCCGTCCCTCCTCGATCGCGGTCTTCGACCTCGAGAGCTGGGACGTGGAGCCGGGACACTATCCTGCCCCGCAGATCAGAGTCTTCCACGGAGTCTGAGCACTCCGACTGACCGACGCGATCCAAGACACCTGTGGCGCTGACGAAACATTCGTCAGCGCCACAGGCGTCTTCGGTCAGTCAGCGGTCTATGGCACCGGTGCCACGCCCTCGACGGGATCGCTCACCCGTCTGCACGGGCAGCCACAAGATCGATCACGGCTCGCAGGTCACGTATCTCCACGGACGCGTCTGCTGCGGCGATGAGAGCCGGCTTCGCACAGAAGGCGACTCCGAGACCGGCGGCCTCGATCATGCCGATGTCATTGGCGCCGTCCCCGACCGCCACCGAGGCGGCACGATCGTATCCGCCGGCAGCGAGCAGATCCTCGAAGATCTCGGCCTTGGCGCTCGGGTCGATGACACGGCCGTTCGTCCGCCCGGTCAGCTTCCCGTCATCGATGTCGAGTCCGTTGGCGAAGACGTCGGTGATGCCCAGCTGTGCGGCGACGGGAGCGATGATGGCGGTGAAGCCGCCGGAGACCAAGGCCACCTGACCACCTGAGGTGTGCACCGCCGAGACCAGGTCGGCGGCCCCCTCGGTGAGGGTGATCTGCTCCCGCACCTCATCGAGCACGGTCTCCGGCAGCCCGGTCAGCAGGGCGACTCGTTCGGCCAGGGATTCGGCGAAGTCGAGCTCACCGGCCATGGCGCGTTCGGTGATGTCGGCGACCTGGTCTCCGACCCCGGCATGGGCGGCGATGAGGTCGATGACCTCTTCGTTGATGAACGTCGAGTCGACGTCCATGACGAGCAGCTGGACGGGAATCTGGGAGGCGGTGGCTTCAGGCGTCTCATTCACCCCTTCATCGTAGCCACAGCCATGATGTAGTCCGCGGCAGCGGGGTGCAGCTGAGACAGCAGCGCCCCGAACTCGGCCGGCGCGACCGTCGCAGGGGCGAGCACGCTGCGCATCCGGTGGTGGATGTCGAGGGCGGCGTAGATCGCTCGGGAATCCGCCTCGGTGGGGATGAGTCGGGAGATCGGATGCAGCGTCGACAGCTCCTCCTGCCAGTCGCGCCACGGTCCCTGCCGCCAGTCCTCGGGGACGTCGATGGTCTCGATGAGGCGCAGCCCTTCCATCACCAGCAGCCGCAGCCGCCGCAGCGCCTCCGGAGCGGTTCCGACCGTGACGGGGCGGAAGACGGTGGGCGCACACGCGAGGATCTCGACGTTCGCCTCGGCGCCGATGAGGGCGATCGCCGCCTGTTCGTCGCCGCGGTGGAGGACGACGGGGGCGGTGTGGCGTCCGACCTTCGTCCGGGCGGCGCGATCGACCGGGGGAGTCGTGTGCGGCAGGGATGGGTGGTGGAGCGCCAAGCGCGCATGGGTGATTCCGGCGGCGGCCGCCTCGGCGATGAACAGGAGCAGGCCGGTGGGGACGGACGAGGCGAAGACCTCATCGGCGACGATGAGAGGAACATCACGGCCATCGTCGAGGAAGGCAGAGGTCACCTCGTCAGGGGGCAGGGTCGAGCGCAGTCGGTGGTTGAGTGCCAGGGTCAGCAGCAGTGAGTCGGTCGTCAGGTCCATGTCGAACCAGGATAGACGGCTCGACTGCGATAGAGTCTGAGGATATGAGTGAAGTCCTGAATCTGGATTCTGTGTCCGTGCGCCGGGGGACCAATTTCCTCCTCGACGATTTCTCGCTGACCGTCGCCGAAGGCGAGCACTGGGCGGTGCTCGGACCCAACGGTGCGGGCAAGACGACCCTGCTCGAACTCGCGGCCGGTCGTATGCATCCGACGAAGGGGACCGTCAGCATCCTCGAGGAGCAGCTCGGGCGCGTCGACGTGTTCGAACTGCGGCCGCGCATCGGCTATGCTTCGACGATTCTGGCCAACCGCATTCCCAGTTCAGAAGCGGTCCTCGACACCGTGCTCACCGCCGCGTACGGCGTCACCGGACGCTGGGTGGAGGAATACGAGCAGGACGACATCGACCGCGCCCGCGATCTGCTGGCCGCGTTCCACATCACACATCTGGCCGATCGCACCTTCGGCACACTGTCCGAGGGCGAACGCAAGCGAGTGCAGATCGCGCGTGCGCTCATGACCGACCCGGAGCTGCTGCTGCTCGACGAGCCGGCCTCCGGACTCGACTTCGGCGGGCGTGAGGAGCTGCTCGGTGCGCTCTCGGAGATCCTCTCGTCGAAATGGGCGCCGGCCACGATCATGGTCACCCATCATGTCGAGGAGATCCCGGAGGGCATCACGCATGTGCTCCTGCTGTCCGAGGGCACCGATCTGGCCGCTGGTCCGATCGAGGAGACCCTGACGGCGGAGAACCTTGCGGCGACCTTCGGCATCGACGTCAAGCTCACCCGGGACGGTCAGCGCTACCACGCACGTTCCGCCCTCTGAGCATGGAGTTCCTGGCGAATCTGAGCCTTGAACCGTGGCAGATCCTCCTGGTCATCGTCGCCGGAATCGCTGCGGGAGGCATCAACGCCGTCGTCGGCTCCGGAACGCTCATCACCTTCCCGGCGCTCGTCGCCTTCGGAGTACCGCCGGTGGTGTCGACGATGAGCAACGCGGTGGGGCTCATCCCCGGCAATATCGCCTCCTCGTTCGGATACCGTGAAGAGCTGCGGGGGCAGTGGAAGCGGATCCTCGGATTCGTTCCCGCCTCTCTGCTCGGGTCGCTGACCGGGGCGTATCTGCTGCTGCACCTGCCCGAGGACGCGTTCGAGACGATCGTGCCGGTCCTCCTCGTCGTGGCTCTGATCATGGTCGTGGGGCAGCCGTATCTCTCCCGCTACCTGAAGAGCCGGTCCCTGCGCCGTGCCGAGGCCTCCGGGGTCGAACATCGGGCCGCCTCGGCGGGGGATCGCCTGTCCACCGGCCGGTACATCGCCGTGCTCACCGTCGTCTTCCTCACCGCAATCTACGGCGGCTACTTCGCGGCCGCCCAGGGCATCATCCTCATCGCCCTGCTCGGTCTGCTGCTGCCCGATGATCTGCAGCGACTCAATGGGCTGAAGAACGTCCTCGTCCTCGTCGTCAATACGGTTTCGGCGAGCACGTACATCATCGTCGGCCACGACCGGATCAACTGGATCGCCGTCGTCTGCATCGCCATCGGCTCCCTCATCGGCGGGTACTACGGCGCCCGTATCGGGCGGAAGTTCTCGCCGGTGCTGCTGCGCGCCGTCATCGTGGCCCTCGGCCTCGTGGCGATCTGGAGGATCCTCACACTGTGAACGGACGTGCGCTGTGAATACTCCGGCCAAGGCTCCCCTGACTCGGCAGCAGGTCATCGATCGGTCCGCTGAATTCGGGATCGCCGTCGAACGTCTGCGCTTCTTCGACGAAGCAGATCTGGCCGTCGGCGGCTTGGATGAGATGCGCGACTATACGCAGCTGACCGATGTCGCCCTGCGCAGCGTGCGCGAACCGGCCGAGGGGCTGTTCATCGCCGAATCCTCGAAGATCATCCGCCGCGCTCATGCCGTCGGAATGTCGCCCCGGTCGTTCCTGACCAGCCCGAAATGGCTGTTCGACTTAGCCGACATCATTTCTGAAAGCGATGTGCCGATCTTCATCGGCACGGATTCCGCGGTCGAAACACTGACCGGATTCCACCTCCACCGAGGTGCGCTGGCCGCGATGGCCCGACCTGTCCTTGCCCCGGTCGTCTCCCTGATCGCCGATGCCAGGCGCCTCGTCGTCATCGAGGACATCGTCGATCATACGAACGTCGGTGCCATCTTCCGCTCTGCGGCAGCATTCGGCGCCGATGCCGTGCTCGTGACCCCGCGCTGTGCCGATCCGCTCTACCGCCGGTCGATCCGCGTGTCGATGGGCACGGTCTTCCAAGTCCCATGGACCCGCGTCGAGTCCTGGCCCGCCGGGATCGCTGAACTCCAGGACGCCGGATTCCATGTGGCGGCTCTGGCGCTCGATGATGATTCGGTGAGCCTGCGCGAGTTCGCCGCCACCGCACCCGAGCGCACCGCTGTCGTGTTCGGCACCGAAGGCGACGGACTGAAGAGATCGACGATCGCCGCCTGTGACTCGACCGTGATGATCCCCATGAGCGGGGGAGTGGACTCCCTCAACGTCGCGGCCGCCTCGGCGGTCACCTGCTTCGCCCTGCAGGACGAGTGAGTCGTGTCAGTGGCGCACTTCAACGTTTGATTATGAGCAATTCGATTGAGCTGTATACGACCGCTGACGGTGACACCGCGCTCGAGGTGCGCACTGATTCTGATACCGTTTGGCTGACACGGCATCAGTTTTCGCATCTGTTCGGACGTGATGTGAAGACGATCGGCAAACATATCAACAACGCTCTGCGGGAGGAACTCGACGGTGAGCCAACTGTCGCAAAATTTGCGACAGTTCAAAAAGAAGGCGCCCGAACCGTCACACGTATGGTTGAGCACTACAGCCTCGACATGGTCCTGTCGGTGGGATTTCGAGTGAAGTCGTCGGAAGGAGTGCGATTTCCCCGTTGGGCAAACGATGTCCTTCGTCGCTATGCGATCGAAGGAGCCACCGTCAACCAACGGCGGTTGTCAGAATTGGGAAAGATCGTCAGCGTGCTGACGAGGTCGCAGGACGAATTGGTTGCGGGGGTTGCCGACGTACTGTCAACGTACCTGCCAAGTCTCACCGTGCTCAGAGATTATGACGAAGGAAACTTGTCGTCGAAATCGAGCTCCGTGCCTGGATGGGAATTGACCCTGGAAGAAGCACGCAGAATCATCGGCGGACTGTCATCGGCATTTCCCGACGATAAATTGCTGGGGAGGGAACGAGGCGATGCTCTAGGGGCTGTAAGGCGGCCCACTTGCTCTACTTCGTCGTCAAAGACCACCCCCTCTCCGACGGCAACAAAAGCGCAGCGCCGCGGCGCTGTTCGTCACCTTCCTTGACCGCAACGGCGCGCTGATCGACTCCGATGGCAACAGGCGAGTCGACAACAATGCGCTGGCAGCGATGACGCTGCTGGTCGCGATGAGTGAACATTCCGAGAAGGAACTGATGATCGCGCTCATCATCCGTATGATCGTCTCGGAAAGACAGTGATCATTCCCGCAGTCATGACGGAGAGGACCCCAGTGGACCGCAGCACCCTAGCCCATGCTCTTGAAGCCGGACGGATCACCGGAGAGGTTGCCACCCCCAGGGAGAACAACCTCTCTCACATCCACCGGTTCCTCGACCAGGAGCGGCAGTTCGACTTCGGTGTCGAACTCACCCATGACTGGGACTATGACTCGGTGTTCGCGCTCATGGTTGAGCGCTGCGGCCTGCGGCCCGATCCCGAGTTCGTCGAGGGCGTGGACACGATCTCCACCGACGCCTGCATCGACGCGCTCGAGAAGCTCGCCGAGGCGGTCGGCGAGGTCGCGCACGCCCGAGGCCGGATCCTCTTCGCCACCGGCCACCCCGCAGGGCTTCTGCCCGTGCATATGGCAATTGCCGCCGCAGCAAAGGACGCCGACGCCGTCATCGACACCCGTGATCACTTCATCCCGGTCCCGGAGATCGGCGGGGACGTCCGACAGATCAACAACGTGTGGACCTGGCACCTGCACGGCGGAAGTCCGCACACGCACCTGGCCGAACCGATGCATGCGCTGCTCGACGATTTCGCAGCCCGCGGCGGCAACGCCCCAGACCTCGTCGTTGCCGACCACGGGTGGTCCGGAGCCGCGTCGAGCAGGGGATTGCGAACCATCGGCTACGCCGACTGCAACGATCCGGCGCTCTTCGTCGCAGAGGCGCAGGGTCAGATCGAAGCGACCATCCCGCTCGACGATGACGTCGTCCCGAACCTCTACGCCCCACTCATCGACTACGTCATCGAGCGTGCGGGACTGAACTGACCGACGGCGCTCGGCAGACGGGGAGCATCGGACCGACAGGCGGTGCTGGACCGACTGTCGATGCCGGACCGAGCGACTCGGTCAGCCGATCTCGGTGGCCAGGTCCTCGATCACCTCGGCGCCGGGCAGGGACGCGAGTGCGGAACCGGAGAGAATCAGCTTGGAACCGCGGATACCGGAACCGATGATGAGCTCCTCGGCCGCGGCGACGCGGGAATCGATGAGCACCCGGTAGTTCTCCGGCAAGCCGATCGGCCCGATGCCGCCGTACTCCATCCCGGATTCGTCTACGGCCCGCTCGAGCGGCAGGAACGAGGCCTTGCGGACATCGAGGAGTTTCTTGACCCGTTTGTTGACGTCGGCGCGGGTGTTCGCCAGCACCATGCATGCGGCGATGCGCTCCTCACCGCCGCGGGAACCGGCAACGAGGACGCAGTTCGCCGAGGTGGCCGGGGGCAGATCCGTGGCATCGAGGAGAGCCGCAGTGTCCGCGATCTGGGGATCGATGGCGAAGACGTCGACCTCGCCGGAGACCGTCGACAGGGCGGCGGCCGTCGATTCGGCCATGAGCTCCGGAGCGGTGGCGGCGGGCTGGAGAGTGAACTGAGCGGAGAGTCGTTGCTTCGTGGTCATGGCCACAGTTTAGGAGATCCGTGTCGAATCGCTTTGTCCGGGCTCATCAGTTAGAATCGAATGTCGCTCCGTGTCCGGTTCCTACGGTTCGGAGCGTGTCCAGCAGACGAATTCGGGCACTGGCAGATGAGTTCAACTCATATCAGGCGCCTGAAAGAATTCAGCAGAGGTAAGAAAATGAAGAAGGACATCCACCCGGAATACGCCCCGATCGTGTTCAACGATCTGGCTTCCGGCACCAAGTTCCTCACCCGCTCCACCGCTAAGAGCGACAAGACCATCGAGTGGGAAGACGGCAACACCTACCCCGTGATCGACGTCGAGATCTCGTCCGCTTCACACCCGTTCTACACGGGCAAGCAGCGCATCCTCGACTCCGCCGGCCGCGTGGAGAAGTTCAAGGACCGCTACAAGGGCTTCGGCAAGCGCTGACCTCGGGCGTTCTCCCAACAGCTTCATACAGATTGCCCCGCACACCGAATCGGTGTGCGGGGCAATCTGCTGTCTGCAGGTCGACTGGCTCTGATGCGACGTCCCGACTGTGACTGGCTGCGTCCCCGCGGGGACGCAGCCAGTCACAGCACGGCCATGATCAGTCGACGGTGACTACAACATCGGGGGAAGGGCTGACTCGGGCGGCCGGGTGGTAGAGCGAGGCGACTCCGGTGGCATTGTCGAGGCAGTTCGCGATTCCGTGTGCGACCTTCTCCTTGGCGGAGACGACGGCGTCCTTGATGTCCAGGCCGGTGGCGATGCCCGCCGCGATCGAGGAGGCGAACGAGCAGCCTGCCCCGTTGACGAGCTTGTCATTGACCTTGCGCGAGCGCAGAGTCGTCACGGTCTCACCGTCGAAGAGGATGTCGATGGCATCGTCCCCGGCGAGGCGCGCCCCGCCCTTGACGACGACGTTCTTCGCACCCTGCCCATGGATGATCTTCGCGGCCTCGATCATGCCCTCGACGGAGTCGATGGGGTCGACCCCGGCCAGAGTGGCGGCCTCTTCGAGATTCGGGGTGACGACGGTGGCCAGGGGCACGAGGTTCTCGACGAAGAGATCCTTGAGATCGACCATGGTGCCTGCGCCCTTGCACACGAGCACAGGATCGAAGACGTACGGCAGATCATTGGTCTTCAGCTCTTCGGCGAGGACCAGTGCCGAGTCGACGGAGCCGAGCATTCCGGACTTGATGGCGGTGAATTCGTGCACGGCCAACGTCGACTCGAGCTGGCGGTTGACGACCTCGGGTTCGATGAATTCGAGGACGTGGGCGAATCCGTCATTGGGATCGAAAGTGACGATGCAGGTGACGACGGCAGTGCCGAAGGCACCGTATTCGTCGAACATCTTCAGATCGGCTTCGAGTCCGGCTCCTCCGGAGACATCGGATCCGGCGACGGTGAGCACCTTTGCGGTCATAGTGGTCCTTTCAGGTAAAGCGTTCGCGAAGAATTCTACGCGGGTTCAGGCGCCCGTGTAGCCGTGTTGGCGCCAGGCTTCGTAGATGGCGATGGATGCCGAATTCGCCAGGTTGAGCGAACGGCGTGCCGGCAGCATCGGGATCCGCACCGTCATATCCACATGGTCGTCGGTGACGACCTCATCGGGCAGTCCCGTCGACTCGCGTCCGAAGAGGAGGACGTCTCCGTCTTGGTACTCCACCTCGGCGAAGGAATTGTCCGTATGCGTGCTGAACGCGATCACCCGACGCTCACCGAGGCGGCTCCACAACTCATCGATCGATGGATGGACGGTGACATGAGCGAGGTCGTGGTAGTCGAGACCGGCTCGGCGCAGCTTCGCGTCGGAGAGGTCGAAGCCGAGGGGCTCGACGAGATGGAGATGGGCTCCGGTGACCGCGGCGAGCCGGATGGCGTTTCCGGTGTTGCCGGGGATCTCGGGAGTGTGGAAGACGATGTCGATATTCATATCCCTCTCATCTTCTCACCTCCTTCCAGGGAAGGACCTCATCGGCCGTCCCGGCGGACGAGGACGTAGCCCTGCCTGGTCGCCTCCGGGAAGCGGCCGGCCCGGTCGGGTTCTCGTTCGAGACGGACGGCAGGGATGAAACCATGCGGTTCGAGGGCGGTGAGAACGTCATCGATCGAACGGCGGTGGAAGTCGAGGTCGACGTCGAAGCCGGCGAGATCGGAGAAGTGATCGACCCGGTCGCCGAGCTGAAACGCCAGCTGGAACCAGCCGCCCGGACGCAGGACACGGGCCGCCTCGGCGAAGGCGAGGGCAAGCGCGTCCCCGGGGACGTGGATAATCGAGTACCAGGCGACGAGACCGGAGAAGGACTCATCGGCATAGGGCAGAGCGGTCATCGACCCGACATCGAACTGATGCGTCGGATAGAGGCCCTTCGCGAGTTCGATCATGGCAGGGGAGAGGTCGAGTCCGCGCGGTTCCAGCCCGAGGGCGCCGAGGAACGTGGTGATGCGACCGGGCCCGCAGCCGATATCGAGGACCTCCGCCGAGCCGGTGCCGAGGACGTGCTCGGAGAACGCCCCGAGCACGGCTCGGTCATGAGGTTTCGCAGTGAGCTCATCGGCGACCCAGTCCGTGTAGGTCCGGGCGATCGCATCATAGGAATCACGCGTGGCCGCCTCGCGGGTGCGGGGTTCGTCAGTCATGACGTCACCCTACCCGTCGGCACTGACATGGCAGGCAAGGGCCAGTTCGGCAATCTTCGGGACATACGTGATCAGGCTCGGTCACCGCAGAAACGAAACTCAATCGAACCTCAGCGGTGATTCATTTCTGACGATTGCCTTCGCCCGAATTCTCGTGTCAGTGCCGAATCCTAGAGTGGAGGCACGGTTGGTGGTCATGGGGATCGCCGGACCGGAGGGCCGACGGGCCGCGGGAGGGGAGCACCATGAGAGACGATGAGCCGATTGCAGCGGAGGCGGCCGACCTCGCAGGGCTGAGTGTCGATCCGAAGGACTATGGAGGGGCTGACGCCGACGCGGACCCCAGCACCCTCACCTGTGAGCAGATCGTGACGGATATCCGGCGCAACATCTCATGCATCTCCTTCTGCCACGCTCGCGTGATCACCCTCATCGACGAGGTCGAGAGGCGGGGACTGTGGGCGGAGTGGGTCGGTGTGAAGACCCTGACCGAGTGGGTGATGCATGTGGCCTCGGTGAGCATGCACACGGCTCGCGAGTATGTGCGCGTGATGAGGGCGCTGCGGGAGATGCCGAAGGTGAAGAAGAGTCTGGCGGGCGGTGATGTCAGCTTCTCAAAGGTGAGGGAAGTGACCCGACTGGGGGAGCGGATCGGCGACGATGAGGCGCTGCGTCTGGCCACCCTTGCCACCGGCAGCCAGATCAGCCGGATCTCGCAGAACTACCAGCAGCTGGCCGACAAGATCGACAACGGCCCGTTCCCGCTGTACCTGGCTGAGGACAGTGTGAGCATGCGTCAGGTGGCACCCGGTCGGACCCGGATCACGATCGAACTCGAGGAAGACGATGCCGCAGAGGTCGCCGCGATGCTCGACGCCGCCCGCCAGGTTCTCGAACGTCCCGTCCATGACGGCAGTTCCGATGAGGAGGGGGCTGCGGGCGAAGGTGGTAAAGAGGACGAGCCTCCTTATGAGCCGGTCTCCCAGGTCATGTGCCTGATGGAGATCATCCACGCCTTCCCCCGTGCCGAACCCGCGGGTTCGATCGACGCCGATCGTGCCCGACTGCTCGTCCATGCCTCCGCCGAGGTGATCACTCGCAGCGGCGCCACGGTGGAAGCCGCGCCCGCGTTCAAGCCCCCTCTGCTCAGTATCCCCGCAAGGCCAGCAGCCGACACCGGCGTCCCCGCGGGGACGAAAGGCGGACCGGACGGTCCGGCGGAAGAGGGAATTGGGTCGGACCGTCCGGCAGGAGCCGAGGGAAACGTCCCCGCGGGGACGTCGGGCGGACGGGCGGATACGACCTGTCGGGCGGATACGACCTGTCGGCTCGAAGGGTTCGGCGGCATCACCGCGGCGACGGCGGAGCGCCTGAGCTGTGAGGCGCTGATCAGCGGGGTGATCAAGGATGCCGGAGGCGACGTCCTCATGCTCGGGCGCTCGAAGCGTCTGGTGAGCAGGCGACAGCGAATGGCGCTGAGTGTGCGTGATGTCTGCTGCCAATTCCCCGGCTGCCGAGCCCGCAGGCGATGCGAGGCTCACCATATCCGCCCCTGGTCGCAGGGCGGGAGGACCGATATGGACAATCTCATCCTGCTCTGTCGCCGACATCACACTGTGGTGCACAAATATCAGCTGCGCATCGAACGCACCGGAGCGGACTTCGCCGGAGCGATGCGCGGTCCCGCTGCCTTTGCCTTCTCCCTGCCCGACGGTTCCCAGCTGCTTCCTCTGGAGAGTCGAGCGAGGGGGCGGATGATGTTCAATACAGCGGTTCGCGTCGCCCAGGTCAAGAAGATCACGGAAGCGGCCGATCCCGGCACCGTCGGCGGCGGTTACGGCTTTGACCTCGGCCTCTGTATCGCATGGATGTTCGAAGCCGAATGGCGACACGCCCGGGAGGGCAAAGCTGTTGTCTGAGCTGTTGTCTGAATCTTGCCAATTTAGAACACCAGTTCGATAATGGATGTCATGTCAGCAGCACCGGTCATCGAACAGCTCAGTCGGGAGACGGGGATCTCCACGGCTGCGGCGCTGTTCGATAAAATCCCACCCCATCCGGTGGATCCTGTGCTCTCTCCGCTGTTCCGGCGCGGCGGTCTGCCGCGCGGCGAACTCGTCACCGTCACCGGTGAGCTGTCGCTGAGCTGCGGTCTGGCGACGATCGCTGCGGCGACCCGGGAGCAGAAGTGGTGCGCCGGCATCGGGCTCGGCGAACCGGCCGTGTCCTCGATCGCCGACCTCGGCGTCGACCTCGACCATTTCGTCAACCTCGCGACCCCCGGCGAGGACTGGCTGCGGGTGGCTTCGATCCTCATCGAATCCTTCGACATCGTCCTCGTCGACCCCGGCTTCGCCCCGAGCGCTTCGGAACGGGCCCGACTCCTGGCGAAGATCCGCGAACGCCGGATGAGCCTCATCAGCCTCCGTCCCATGTCCGGCAGCACAGAGCAGATCGAGATCGCCGACACCCGCTGGTCGGGTGCCGAGCACGGCCGCGGACGCCTGCAGTCCTGCCTCGTGCGTGCCCGGTCGCAGACGGGAAGCCACCGGTTCCTGCTGCCCGGACCGTCGGGAACTCCCGCCAGCGTCCCCGCAGGGACGCTGGAAGTCGTGACAGGCGGCGTCCCCGCGGGGACTGCGAACGCTGCAGCCGAAGCACGCACTGCCCCGGCCACAAGCCCGGACACAGATCCGGACATGGACACGGATCCGGACATGGGGACAGACCCGGGCACGGATACAGCCGACGATCCTCGGTGGTCGACGATCACACAGCTGCGGCAGGTGATCAGCCATGTCGGATGAGTCCGGCCGCACCCTCGTGCTCACCGTGCCCGACTGGCCGGCGGTGGCCGCTGCGGTCGAACACGACATCGCACCGGGCCGCCCTGTCGCGGTCCTCCACGCCGGCAAGGTCATCGCAGCCAATGCTCCGGCCCGTTCCGCCGGAATCACCGCCGGGAACAACAAACGCGCCGTGGGATACCGCTGTCCGGAAGCCCACGTCGCGGTCTGGGACGAAGAGGCGGACAACCGACATTTCAGTGCCGGGGTCGGTGCCCTCGACAACCTCGTCGCCCGGTTCACCCTGCTCAGCCCGGGAACATTGGCGATTCCTCTTGACTCGCTCAGGCACGGCTACACCGACGAAGCCGATGCCGTCGAGACACTGGTCTCGGCTCTCGTCGATGACACAGGGTGGGAGTTCTTCCCCGGAATCGCCGGCACCGTCTTCGCCGCGGTCCTCGCCGCCGGGCAGGCGCGCCGGGTCGAACCTGGGCAGACCGTGGACTTCCTCTCCGCCCAGCCGATCACCACCCTGGAATACGCCGGCGCCGAGGCGACCGCGCTGATCGAGGTCTTCTGGCAGCTGGGGCTGCGCACCCTCGGTGACCTCGCTCGCCTGCAGACCACAGACGTGAACGCACGCTTCGGTGCCTTCGGTCGACATCTGCACGAGCTGGCCTCCGGGCGGGCAGGAGCCCCGCTCGCCGATCATGTCCGCGGCGAACAGCTCGACGTCGAACTCGATCTCGATGCCCCGACGACCCGCAGCGACACCCTCGGCTTCCTCGCCCGCCAGCTCGGTGCCGATCTGCTGGCCAAGGTGCGCAGACAGGGGCTGGTCTGCACCCAGATCACGATCGAACTCGATGCCGCAGCCGGCCAGTCCTCGTCCCGGACCTGGCGGATCGAGGACATGCAGGAGAACGCGATCGCCGACCGTCTGCGGTGGCAGGCCGAAGGCTGGCTGGCAGGAGTGGGCCGGGGTTCTCGTCCGGGACAGGATCCCCGCACGGCACAGCCCGACCCGCAGGCACTCGACATCGTCGACGAGCCGGCTCCCGACGCCGAGGACTTCTCCGACGACGGCATCATCGCGCTGCGTCTCATCGCAGCCGAACTGACCACCCCGATCGGTGCCACGCGCAGTCTGTTCGACGAGAACACCGGGCAGATCACCCATACGCTCGAGCGTCTGCAGGGGCTGTTCGGTCCCGATGCCGTCCTGGTTCCGGGCCTCCAGGGCGGGTGGGACCCCGCCGAGACGAACCTGTGGACCCCGTGGCAGCAGGCGGCCGTCCCCGAACGCAGCCCTGCCGCACCCTGGCCCGGGGCCCTGCACGCACCCCGTCCGACGACCGTCGAGCACTCCGCCGTCGACGTGCTCGCCGCGGACGGCTCACCGGTGGAGGCTCGCCCCTCGGGGCTGGGGGCGGTGCCGGCGACGATCAGATTCCCCACCGGGCAGACCGAGGCCATCACCGACTACTCCGGTTCCTGGCCCATCGAATCCGGATGGTGGGATCCGAACCGAGCCGTCTACCGCACCCGGCTGCAGGTGGTCACCGATGCCGGCCGTGCCTTCCTGCTGAGCAAAGAGCACGGTCAGTGGTACCTCACCGGCCGTTACCGCTGACCGGCAACCTGCTGACCAACGACCCCACCTGAGAGGAGGAGACCCGATGGGATTCTCGAACCCGCGCACACCGTGGTCGAAGCTGGCGCGCCGCCTCGAAGGCAAGGACACTCCATCCTCCCCGGCGGACAAACAGCCTGCTGGCGAGAACCCGGCAGGAAAACAGCCTGTCGACAAGCACGCCGACGGCTCCGATGCCCCGGCGTTCTCCCGTCCCGACCGCTACCAGGTCTCGGTCGGCCCCGGCGGTTCGGACGGCCGCGGCCGCTATCAGGGCCCGACAGGCGCCGGCAGCGCTCAGGGACCGAACCTCGGACCGCTGCTGCGTCAGAGCAGCGTGGACTGGGCGGAGCTGCATGTGCATTCCCAGTTCAGCTTCCTCGACGGAGCCTCCGACCCCGAGGAGCTCGTCGCCGCCGGTGCCGCCGCCGGGCTGAGCTCCCTGGCGCTGACCGACCACAACGGGCTCTACGGAGCCGTCCGCTTCGCCCATGCCGCCGCCGAGGTGGGGCTGAACACCGTGTTCGGCTCCGAACTGTCCGTGGGGTTGGCCGAGAAGATCCCCGGCCAGACCGACCCCGATGCCACCCACCTGCTCGTCCTCGCCCGCAGCGTCGAGGGCTACCACCAGCTCTCTCAGATCATCACCGAGGCGAACCTGCGCGGTGAGAAGAACCGTCCGCTCTTCGACCTCGCCGAACTCGCGGCCGAGGACGGAGACTGGATGATACTGACCGGTTGCCGCAAAGGACCGCTGCGACGAGCGTTGGGCGACGACGACGGCGGGCTCAGCGCTCTGCGCGAACTCACCGCACTCTTCGGACCCGACCGGGTCGCCGTCGAACTCAGCCGGGACGGAACCCCGGATGACGACGAGAGGCTGCGCCACCTCGGCGATCTGGCCCAGCGGACGGGACTGCCGATCGTGGCCAGCAACGCCGTCCACTTCGCCACTCGCGCCCAATGGAAGTCCGCGCAGGTGAGGGCCTCGGTGCGGTCGCGGCTCTCGCTCGATGAACTGGCCGGATGGCTGCCGGCGACGGCGAGCGCACGCATCCACACCGGCGAGGAGATGCTCGCACGCTTCCCGCGGCAGGCTCTGGACAATGCGGCGCGGATCGGTCGGGACTGCTCCTTCGTCCTCTCCTCGGCCCGCCCCGACCTGCCGAAGGCGCCGATGCCCGATGAGACCGAAGGGGAGACCTATCTGCGCGGCCTCATCGCCGAACGCGGACGGCATCGCTACGGAACGAGAGCCGAGAACCCCCGAGCCTGGAAGCAGCTGGACCGGGAGATGGACATGATCGCGCAGCTGGGGTTCTGCGGATACTTCCTCATCGTCTTCGACATCACCGAATTCTGCCGCCATATGGGCATCTTCTGCCAAGGGCGGGGATCGGCGGCGAACTCCGCGGTCTGCTTCGTTCTGGGCATCACCGCCGTCGACGCCGTCAAACACGGGCTGCTCTTCGACCGGTTCCTGTCCCCGGACCGGAAGGGGTACCCGGACATCGACATCGACATCGAATCCGGCCGCCGCGAAGAGGTCATCCAATACGTCTACGACCATTTCGGCCGCGACCGCGCCGCCCAGGTTGCCAATGTCATCACCTACCGGGCGAAATCGGCCATCCGGGACGCCGCTTTCAGCCTCGGCTACGCCCCCGGCCAGCAGGATGCGTTCTCGAAGTCGAGCAACCGGTGGTCGAGCCTGCCCGATGCCGAGGACTCCCCGGTGCCCGCCCCGGTGCTCAAGGTCGCCGAAGATCTGCTCGGCTCACCGCGCCATCTGGGCATCCACTCCGGTGGGATGATCCTGGCCGACCGTGCCATCGGCGAAGTCGTGCCGATCGAGAAGGCGACGATGGGCCACCGCACCGTCGTCCAATGGGACAAGGACGACTGCGCGGCCATGGACCTGGTCAAGTTCGATCTGCTCGGTCTGGGCATGCTCACCGCCCTGCACGAGATGGTCGGCCTCGTTCACCGCCACACCGGGGTCCTCATCGACCGAGCGGAGATCGATGACGACGACGCAGCCGTCTACGAGATGCTCTGCCGTGCCGATGCCGTCGGGGTCTTCCAGGTCGAATCCCGCGCCCAGCTGGCGACTCTGCCCCGACTGCGGCCGGAGACGTTCTACGATCTGGCCGTGCAGGTCGCGCTCATCCGCCCCGGCCCCATCCAGGGCGGCTCCGTCCATCCCTACATCCGTCGCAGGCAGGGCCTCGACGAGGTCGAATACCTCCATCCGCTGTTGGAGAAGTCCTTGGCCAAGACCTGTGGGGTGCCGCTGTTCCAGGAGCAGCTGATGCAGATGGCCATCGACGTCGGCGGGTTCACCGGGGCCGATGCCGACCGGCTGCGGCAGGCCATGGGCTCACGCCGGTCTGAGAAGCGGATGGCCGAACTCGCGGAGAAGTTCCGGACAGGTGCCCTGGCCCGCGGGGTCGCTGAGGACACTGCCGAGGCGATCTTCGCGACCATCGCGGCCTTCGCGAACTACGGGTTCCCCGAATCGCATGCCATCAGCTTCGCGAACCTCGTCTATCAGTCCGCTTGGTTCAAATACCACCACCACGCGGCCTTCACCGCCGGACTGCTGCGCAGCCAGCCGATGGGCTTCTACTCCCCGCAGTCGCTCATCGCCGACGCCCGCCGGCACGGGGTGCCGATCCTGCCCGTCGACATCCGGTGGTCGCAGGCGGCCACGGATCTCGAACGGGTCGACCCCGGAAGGCCGGGGCACACCATCGCCGAGGCGGGGGAAGGTGGCACCGCCTCGGCGGGGGAGCTGGGGATCCGCTTGGGACTGGACACGGTCGCCCATGTCGGCTCCTTCGCCGAGGTGATCGTGACCGAACGTGACAACGCACCGTTCACCTCGGTGGCGGATCTGGCCGAACGCACCGGAATCGGCAAGCAGGCCCTGGAATCGCTGGCCACGGCCGGAGCCCTGTCCGGATTCGACCTCGACCGACGGCAGGCGCTGTGGCTGGCCGGGGGAGTCGCCGGGGCCCATCCGGGACTGCTGCCGGGAACGGCGAGCGTGGACTCGGCCCCGAGCCTGCCGGCCATGGACGCCTTCGATACGACCCTGGCCGAACTCTTCTCCACCGGAATCACCGTCGACGGCTACCCCACACAGATGATGCGCGAGACGCTGAGCGCCCGCGGATACTCATCGACCGCGGATGCGGCGCGTGCGGCGGACGGAACCCGGATGACGGTGGCCGCGATCGTCACCCACCGGCAGCGCCCGGCGACCGCCTCGGGGATCACCTTCATCAACCTCGAAGACGAATTCGGGATGCTCAATGTGGTGGCCACGGCGGGGCTGATGAAACGCTTCCGTACGGTCGCGACCTCCCGCAACGCCCTCGTCGTCACCGGGCTCATCCAGCGCGGGGGAGACGTGGTCAGCCTCTACGCGCACAAACTCATCCCCCTCGAAGTGCAGCTGCCGACGAAGGCGCGGAACTTCCGCTGATCGTCGGTGCCACACACGTGACAGCGGCACGACACGGTGTGACGAAACATGACACATGATGACGCCAACATGACACACAGGCGGGTGCCAGCCGGCGAAAACGATGACAGTAGACACATCACATCGCCTCAACCAGCGACACCGCCACCGCACTCACAGAGGAGAGTCACCATGACCCAGGCATTCGAAACCCGTCAGATCCATGCCGGACAGGCACCCGACCCGGTCACCGGTTCGCGCGCCCTGCCCATCCACCAGACCACCTCGTTCGTGTTCAACGACGTCGACCACGCCGCGGCGCGCTTTGCGCTGACCGACGTCGGCCCCGTCTACAGCCGCCTGACGAACCCGACGAACGAAGTCGTCGAGAACCGCATCGCCGATCTCGAAGGCGGCGTCCACGCCGTCCTCACCGCCTCGGGCCAGTCTGCGGCTTTCCTCGCGATTACGAACGTCGCCGGAGCCGGTGACCACATCGTGGCCAGCTCCAGCCTCTACGGCGGAACCGTCAACCTCTTCGATGTCACCCTGCGCAAGCTCGGCATCGAAACCACCTTTGTCGACGTCGACGACCACGCAGCCTGGAAGAACGCGATCCAGGACAACACGAAGCTCCTCTTCGGCGAGGTCGTGTCGAACCCGCGCTCGGACATCCTCGACATCGAGGCGATCGCCGGAATCGCCCACGAAGCCGGTGTGCCGCTCTTCGTCGACAACACACTCGCCAGCCCCTACCTCGTGCGTCCGATCGAATTCGGTGCCGACGTCGTGCTCCACTCCGCTACGAAGTACCTCGGCGGCCACGGCAACTCCGTTGCCGGAGTCCTCGTCGACAGCGGCAACTTCGACTACGGCGCACAGCCGGAGAAATTCCCCGGCTTCAACGAACCCGACGCTTCCTACAACGGACTCGTCTTCGCCCGTGACCTCGGCGCCGACGGACCCTTCGGAGCCAACGTGTCCTTCGGACTCAAGGCCCGCGTGCAGGGCCTGCGCGACCTCGGACCCTCGCTCAGCCCGACGAACGCGTTCCTGCTGGCCCAGGGCATCGAGACCCTGAGCCTGCGCATCGAACGCCACGTGGAGAATGCGAACAAGGTCGCTTCCTACCTTGAGGCACACAGCCAGGTCGACCGCGTCGCCTACGCCGGACTCGAGTCGAGCCCCTGGAACCATCTGGCCAAGAAGTACCTGCCCAACGGTGTGGGTTCGGTGCTCGCCTTCGACATCGCCGGCGGATACGACGCGGCTGTGGCTTTCGTCGACGCCCTCGAACTGCACTCCCTGGTGGCGAACATCGGTGACGTTCGTTCGCTCGTCATCCACCCGGCCTCGACCACGCACGCACAGCTGGACGAAGAAGCCCAGAAAGCCGCCGGAGTGAACCCGGCACTAATCCGCCTGTCCGTGGGCATCGAAGGCGTCGACGACATCATCGGCGACCTCGACAAGGGCTTCGCGGCAGCAGCGGCGAAGGCGCAGACCGCGGCCTGAGATGACCATCCAGAGCACTTCCGTCGAACGGATCCTGGGCTTCGGCACGGACTCGGGGCACACCTTCGGCACGGTCGAGATCGCCTATGAGACCTTCGGCGCCCTCAACGCCGACCGGTCCAATGCGATCCTCATCGAGCATGCTCTGACCGGCGACACCCGCGTCACCGAATGGTGGGCGGGTGTCGTCGGCCCCGGGGAGGCCGTGGACACCGACAAGTACTTCGTGGTGTGCGCGAACTCCCTCGGGGGCTGCTCGGGCACGACCGGGCCGCAGTCGACCTACGATGACGGCCTGGCCTACGGCTCCCGATTCCCTCGGGTCTCGATCCGCGATATGGCACGCCTGGAGCACAACCTCGCTCAGATCCTCGGCATCGACTCCTGGGTCGCCGTCATCGGCGGATCCATGGGAGGTGCCAGAGCGCTGGAGTTCGCTCTGCTGGACAAGAGGAAGGTCCGCAAATGTGCGGTCATCGCCGCACCGGCTTTCTGCGAAGCCGACCAGATTGCCTGGGCGATGATGCAGGAACGTGCGATCGAACTCGACGCCGACTACTATTCCGGTGACTATTCGGCCGTCGGCAGCTTTCCCAGCCACGGCCTCGGCCTGGCCCGGCAGATCGCGCATCTGACGTATCGCAATGATGCCGATCTCAACGAACGCTTCTCCCGTCGGCTGCGTTCGGAGGACTACTACGAGGTGACCTCGTACCTGGACCACCAGGCCAAGAAGCTCACCGCACGGTTCGACCCGCACAGCTACATCGTGCTCACACGTGCCCTGCGCGATCACGACGTGCGTCGAGGTCGCTCCTCCGACCTCACGACCGCACTGGCCGATGCCTGCACCGACAACCTCGTCGTCTCCGTGTCCTCGGACCGGCTGTTCCCGCCGGAGCAGGTGGGCATCCTCGCCGAGGCGCTGCCCGGGAGAGTCCGGCACCACATCATCGACTCCCCGGTCGGCCACGACGGGTTCCTCACCGAGACCGAGAAGATCTCCGCGGTACTCGCCGACTTCCTCGCCGACTGAGGCCGAGGGGGTTCTCAGACGATCACAGGCGTCTGACAGGTCCACCGGCGGCCGCAGACACCGTTCACCCCAAGTATCAGAAGACCCCCCGCAGACCGTTCGCTGCGGGGGTCTTCCGGTGTGTGTGCCCGGAGCACGGGCCTGCGGTCACCGTGCGGCGGCCTTCGCTTTCTTCTTCGCGGCCTTGCGCAGCTGCTTCTCGTCGACCGGGAAGTCCTGACGAGCCCGCGCCCGCCGGTAGTATTCAGCGGCCTCGGCCTGACGCTCGGCTTCGACGCCGGAGGCGATGGTGGCCCGACGGTGGACATCCGAGTAGCCGAATGCCTCGACGAGGTCGAGGGCATTGGCCGCGAGCTTCGTGCACAGACGGTTCAGCGTCTCGTTGATCTGGCGTGCACGCGACATCGGCAGGCGACCGTACATGAGGTGCCAGGCCATGTGCTTCTCGATCAGTCCGAGACCGTAGGTGTCACGCAGACGACGGAAGGCCTTGGCCTGATCGGCGTCGGTCTGCGCCTTCATCTTCTCGTCCAGCGCCTTCCACTTCTCGAGCTCGACATAGGCGCGTGCCATCTCGATGAGCTCATGTTGGTGGACGTTGAACAGATCGGCCGCCTGCGCGGCCGGCATCTTCGTCGCCGGACGCAGCGCCTGAGCGACTCCGGCGACCATGACCTCCAGACGAGTCTCGAGCAGGGTCCGCTGCAGGCGTCCCGACCGGATCCGCTTGTCGCCGAGGTTCGGGGTCAGCGCATCCGAGATCGCCCGTCCGGCGTTGGCCAGACCGGTGCGGTAGAGCGTGTGCTCTGCGGCCTGGGTGCCGATGAAGCGGGCGGCACCGCCGACATCGAGATTCGCGAACTCCTTGGCATAGTCGCCGAGGAGACGCTTGGCCACGAGCTGCAGCAGCACCGTGTTGTCGCCTTCGAAGGTGACGTAGACGTCGAGATCGGCGCGCAGTCCCACGAGGCGGTTCTCTGCCATGAACCCGGCACCGCCGCAGGCCTCGCGGCATTCCTGGATGACGTCGAGCGCCATCCAGGTCGAATCGGCCTTGAAGGCTGCGGCCCGGGTCTCGAGCAGAGCCCGGTTCTCCTCGGAGTCATCGGCTCCGGCGAAGACCTCCTCGAAGGAGGTCAGCAGCTTCTCGTGTGCGAACGCTGAGGCGTAGACGGAGGCGAGGGCAGGCATGAGGCGACGCTGATGCTGGCCGTAGTCGAGCAGGGTCGTCTCGGCGAAGTCGTCGCCGCCGGTGAACTGTTTGCGTTCGAGTCCGTAGCGCACGGCGATGTCGAGGGCGATCTTCGATGCGACCACGGAGGCGCCGTCGAGCGAGACCCGGCCCTGGACCAGGGTGCCGAGCATCGTGAAGAAGCGGCGTCCCGGCGATTCGATGGGGGAGGAGTACGTGCCGTCGGCGGTGACGTCTCCATAGCGATTGAGCAGGTTGGTGCGTGGGATTCGCACGGAGTCGAAGGCGAGGCGACCATTGTCGACTCCCTTGAGCCCGCCCTTGTAGCCGTCGTCTTCGATCGAGACTCGCGGCATCGGATCACCGGCCTCGTCGCGGACGGGCACGAAGAAGGCATGCACCCCGTGCTTGACACCCTTGGTGATGAGCTGAGCGAAGACGACGGCGGCCCGAGCATCGCGGGCGGCGTTGCCGATGTACTCCTTCGTTGCGGCCCGGAAGGGGGTCTCGATGACGAACTCTTCGGTCGCCTCATCGTAGGTGGCGGTGGTCGCCACGTTCGCCACATCGGAGCCGTGCCCGATCTCAGTCATCGCGAACGAACCCAGCAGCCGGCCGGACTGAGCGTCGAGAAGCCATTTCTGATGCTGCTCCTTATTCCCGAGGTGGAGGATCGCGCCGCCGAAGAGTCCGAACTGGACGCCGGCCTTGATCTGGAGGCTGGGGTTTGCGGTCACGGTCTCTTCGAACCCGGCGACGTTCGTGGCGTGTTCGTTCTTTCCGCCCATCTCTGGTGACAGCCCTGTCATCGGCAGTCCGGTCTCGGCCATCATCATGACCCCGTCGAGGGTCTTCGCCCGTGCGGTGTCGAGATCATCGGCCGGATCGTCATGGGTCGACGACGCTTCGGCCAGGGTCCGCCCGAGTCGGCGAGCTTCTGCCCAATGTCCGTCGAGGACGTCGTTGATGGCTTTCGGGTCAAGAGACAGCTTCATTGTTCTACTCCTCGTTGTTCGGGCAGGGTTGCCCAGAGCCAATGGGTGATGGTGGTGGCGAATTCCTCGGGCCGGTCCGGTCGGGACAGCCACGTCTCGGTGGCGGCGCGGACGAAACCGATCGCTCCGGCCGACCACAGCCGAGCCTGCTCCCCGCTCAGGCCGAGGCGTTCGGCCAGCTGCCCGGCAACGGAATTGAAGAAACCGCCGGTCTCCTCGGGCGCGAACCGGTTGACCGCGGTGTCGCAGAAGCGATACACGTTCGGAGAATTCGCGGCGAGCGTGACGAATGCGCGGATCATCGCGGTCAGGGACTGCTGCGCCGAGGCTGAGCCCTCGCCCTTCGCCGAGGAGGCCGCGGCCTCGTCGAGAGACCGGACGATGACGCCCATCGCCCATTCGCCCATGGCCGCCTGCAGACCTGCCCGGTCGGTGAAGTATCGGTAGAGCACCGACTTCGACGTCCCGGTCGCGTCCGAGATCTGGTCCATCGACATGTCGTCGCCGTACTCCTCGACGACGAGCCGCACGGAACGCAGAAGTTCGCGACGACGCTCATTGCGATGCTTCTGCCATCTCGTCGAGCGACCGTCTGTGATCGATTTCATGTAACCGACAGTATCAGGTACTGTCGGTATCGGCTAAATCAACCACTCGGAGGTGCACATGTCCGCTCCCAACAACCGCGCCGTCATCCTCGGCGGCAATCGAATTCCCTTCGCCCGCTCGAACAAGCAGTACGCGAAGGCCACGAACCTCGATATGCTCACCTCGGCCATCGACGGGCTCGTTGCCCGCTTCGGACTGGCCGGAGAGAACATCGGCGAGGTCGCCGGAGGTGCAGTCCTCAAGCATTCGAAGGACTTCAACCTCACCCGGGAAGCCGTGCTCGGCTCCGCCCTGGCGCCGACGACGCCAGCCTTCGATCTTGGTCAGGCCTGCGCCACCGGCCTCGAAGCCGTGGTCAGCCTCAACAACAAGATCAACGCCGGGCAGATCGAATCCGGAATCGCCTCGGGCGTGGATTCGACGTCCGACGCTCCGATCGTCATCAACGATTCGATGCGCGAGATCCTCCTCGAGCTCACCCGAGCGAAGACGATGGTGCAGAAGGCGAAGATCGCCTCCCAGATCCGCCCCGCCTACCTTGCACCGCAGGCTCCGAGCACGGGCGAACCGCGCACGGGCTTGAGCATGGGCGAGCACCAGGCGATCACCACCGCCGCCTGGGGCATCAGCCGGCAGGCTCAGGACGAACTGGCCGTGGCCTCCCACAAAAACCTCGCCGCGGCATGGGAATCCGGCTTCTTCGATGACCTCACCACCCCGTACCTCGGGGTCAGCCGCGATACGAACATGCGTGCCGACTCGACCGTGGAATCCCTGGCGAAGCTCAACCCCGTCTTCGGCAGGAAGCTCGCCGCCGAGGCGACCATGACCGCCGGCAACTCGACTCCGCTGACCGACGGCGCCTCCTCGGTGCTGCTGGGCAGTGAGGACTGGGCCGCCGAACACGGATTCACCCCGTTGGCGCGCCTCGTCGATGCCGAAGCAGCCGCCGTCGATTTCGTCGACGGCGACGAAGGTCTGCTCATGGCCCCCGCCTATGCAGTCCCGCGGCTGCTGGCCCGCAACGGGCTGACCTTCGACGACTTCGATGTCTTCGAGATCCACGAAGCATTCGCCTCCACCGTGCTCTCGCACCTGGCCGCCTGGGAATCCGAAGAGTTCTGCAAGGACAAGGCTGGACTCGATGCGGCACTGGGCACCATCGACCGCGACAAGCTCAACCCGCTGGGCTCGAGCCTGGCCGCAGGTCACCCCTTCGCCGCCACCGGCGGGCGGATCATCGCCAGCACCGCCAAGCACCTGAATACCACCGGCAAGAAGCGCTCCCTGGTCTCGATCTGCGCCGCAGGCGGACAGGGACTCACTGCGATTGTGGAGGCAGCATGAAAGACACCTATCTCTCCCTCGTCAACGGACCGCTGAAGCAGGTGGCCAAAACCCTCGGCCTGCCGCAGCCGGTGGAACTCAACCGCTTCGGCTCCACCCCGGCGTCCTATGAGAACAAGCCGGTCCTCGTCCTCGGCACCGGTCCGGGAGCCCAGGGGCTGGCCGATCAGCTGCTGGAGAACGGACTCGAGGTCCGCCGCAACGCCCAGACCGGGGAGAAGCTGCGGGCCGTCATCGCCGTCCTCGACGACGCGCAGTCCCCGGCCGACCTGTCACCGGTCGTCCTCGAGATCGGCGCCGCCCTGCGTTCACTGGCCGCCTGTGGTCGAGTGATCACAATCTCGACGGCACCGGATGCGCAGAGCCAGACACCGGAGCAGGCCGCCACCGCCCAGGGCATCACCGGCTTCACCCGGTCGGTCGCCCATGAGATGCGCGCCGGCGCGACCGCCAACGGAATCCTGCTCGACGGCGTCAACCTCACCGCACCCTCGGTGAACGCGGCGCTGTGGTTCCTGCTCTCGGGCAAATCCGCTTATGTCTCCGGCCAGTTCCTCACGGTGTCGTCGGACGCCGGTCAGCGGCTGAGCCTAGACGAATTCATGTCCACCGGTGACGCCGGCCCGCTGGCCGGACGCACCGCCGTGGTCACCGGTGCCGCACGCGGAATCGGAGCCGCGATCGCCGAGAACCTCGCCCGCGACGGCGCCTACGTCATCGGCGTGGACATGCCGCAGGCCGGGCAGGCGCTGGCGCAGGTGATGAATCGGATCGGCGGCAAGTCGCTGCAGCTCGACATCACCGCAGCCGATGCCCCGGACAAGATCGTCGAGGCGCTCGGAGCGCCCGTGGACATCCTCGTCCACAACGCCGGCATCACCCGCGACAAGATGCTGGCGAACATGGACGCGGCCAAATGGGATTCGGTCATCGCCGTCAACATCGCCGCGCAGACGATGATCAATGCGCGCCTCTCGGAGAAGGGACTCTTCGCCGACGGCGCCCAGGTCGTCTCCCTGGCCTCGACCTCGGGAATCGCGGGCAACCGCGGCCAGACGAACTACGCGACTTCGAAGGCCGGAGTCATCGGACTCACGGCCGCTTCGGCGGAGGACTTCGGCGCCCGCGGGGGAGCGATCAACGCGGTGGCGCCCGGGTTCATCGAAACGGATATGACCGCGAAGATGCCCACCCTCACACGCCAGGTCGCGCGCCGGCTCTCCAGCCTGCAGCAGGGCGGTCAGCCGGTCGACGTCGCCGAAGCCATCGGCTTCCTCGCCTCCAGCGGTGCCCGCGGCATCAACGGGCAGACCCTGCGCGTCTGCGGTCAGAACATGGTGGGTGCATGATGGCGGATTCGATGCTTCCCATCTATGCCCGTGCCCTGCTCAAGACGCTGCCGGTGGGACCGCGCACCGGTCCGGAGCTGCCGGACCATGCGATCGATCGCAGCATTCCGCTCGAATCGGTCGCCTATGCGGGCTTCGCCCATGTCGTCGGTTACGGCTTGAGCGATATCGTCCACCCCGGCTATCTGCACATCCTCGGCTTCCCGCTGAGCATGCAGCTGCTGGCCGACCCCGAAGTGCCGCTGCCGATGATGGGGATGGTCCACATCCACAACCGCGTCGACATGCATTCGCAGGCCCGCCTCGGCGAGGTCGTGGATTTCCACCTCGAGCTGGCCGGTCCCTTCGAGCACACGAAGGGCACGACGATCGAGGTTCGGCTCGAGGCGAAGGTCGACGGTCGTCCCGTGATGGACGAGGTGTCCACGTATCTGGCCAAGGGGCGCAAGCTCTCCGGAGCCAAGCCGAAGGCACAGGTTCCGCACCTCGAGTTCACGGCGCCGCAGCCCAGTGCCCTGTGGCGTCTGGATCCGATCATCGGTCAGCGCTATGCGAAGGTCTCCGGTGACTACAACCCGATCCACCTCAACGGTCTGGCCGCGAAGGGATTCGGATTTCCGCGGCAGATCGCCCATGGGATGTACAGCGCCTCCCGGGCGTTCTCGGCGATGGATCCGCGGCTCGAGTCCTACCGCTGGGATGTGTCCTTCGCGAAGCCGATCCTGCTGCCCGGCACGGTCGGCTATGCGCTGACCGAGGGACGTCGCCACGAGGCTGCGCAGTCGGCCGTCTTCGACCTGAAGAACGGCAAACCCCACGTCCTCTCGCGGGTGGCACACCTCGACTGATGGCGTGATAAGTGCAGTGCGTCACAAAAGCCGATTTCGATTTTGCGACACCGTTTCGCGCATGTAGAGTTATCTCTGTTGCCAGCGCGAGTGGCGGAATTGGTAGACGCGCTAGCTTGAGGTGCTAGTGCCCAACTTATCGGGCGTGGGGGTTCAAGTCCCCCTTCGCGCACAACGAGGAGACGGCCTCCGGATTTCGATCCGGGGGCCGTTTTCGCATTCAGGAGTCGGAGTCGTCCGCCGGTGGGATACGGTGGTGGTTGTCAGACCGATCACAGCACCGCCGCGTGATCGAACCACCATCGAGGGGAGCCCCCGTGTTTGATTTCAGCGCCGCAGAGGACGAAGTCACCGAACTGTGCCGTCAGCTCATCCGCATCGACACCCAGAACTGGGGCGGAAACAAGGCGAACCCGGAGCTGCCGGCGGCCGAACTCATCGCGTCCTGGCTCGCCGAGGTGGACCTGAAGTCCGAAATCGTCGAATCGTCGCCGGGAAGGGCCAACCTCGTCACCCGTGTGAAAGGCTCCGACCCGAATGCTCCGGCACTCGTCGTCCACGGTCACACGGACGTCGTTCCGGCCGCGGCCGAGGACTGGAGCGTCGACCCCTTCGAGGGCGTCATCAAGGACGGGCTTCTGTGGGGCCGCGGTGCGGTGGACATGAAGGACATGGACGCGATGATCGTCGCCTCCGTCCGTGCCATGCTGGCCCAAGGGCTCACCCCTCGTCGGGACCTCGTGATCGCCTTCTTCGCCGACGAGGAGGCCGGAGGCAATTACGGCGCCCGCCATATGGTGCGCAATCGTCCCGAGCTGTTCTCCGGAGCCACCGAGGCGATCTCGGAGGTCGGAGGCTACTCCGTGGATGTCCGCGGGCAGCGCGTCTACCTCATCCAGACCGCCGAGAAGGGCTTGGCCTGGCTCAACCTCATCGCCCACGGCACAGCCGGACACGGATCCCAGCGCAATGACGACAACCCGGTCACCCGTCTTGCCGCAGCGATCACCCGGATCGGCAACCACCCGTGGCCCCAGGAGATCCCCCTGGCCACGCGGAAGCTGCTCGAGGGCGTCTCCGAGCTCACGGGAATCGAATTCACGGCAGAGACGATCCCGCAGCTGCTCGCCGAACTCGGTTCGGTCGAGAAGTTCGTGGCACCGACCCTGCAGAACACCTCCAACCCGTCGTTCCTCGACGCCGGTTACAAACACAACGTCATTCCCGGCACCGCGACCGCTTATGTCGACTGCCGCACTCTGCCGGGTCAGCACGAGGACGTCA
Source organism: Brevibacterium sp. VCM10 (assembly GCF_000583215.1). Lineage (NCBI taxonomy): Bacteria > Bacillati > Actinomycetota > Actinomycetes > Micrococcales > Brevibacteriaceae > Brevibacterium > Brevibacterium sp. VCM10. Next base: position 100,870 of record NZ_JAJB01000030.1, on the reverse strand, counting down.
TGCTCACAATCAAGGAACTCGCGGGAGAGGGCATCGACATCTCCGCCGAGGATGAGGGCGAGGCCCTCGAATCGCCGTTCGACACCCCGCTGGTTGAGCAGATGCGCAAGAGCCTCCTCGCCGATGATCCGAGTGCGAACGTCCTGCCCTACACTCTCTCCGGTGGCACGGACAACAAGTCGATGGCTGAACTCGGCATCACCGGCTACGGTTTCGCCCCGCTCCAGCTCACCGGTGACCTCGACTTCCCGGCCATGTTCCACGGCGTCGACGAGAGGGTGCCGATCTCGGCGCTCAAGTTCGGGACGCGGGTCCTCGGCGATTTCCTGATGAAGGCCTGACCGGCACCGGCAGAATCGTCACGACGATCCCGATGAGCACTCCGACGGCACTGACCACCGTGATCAGTGTGACCTCGGAGCCCGGGAATCGGCAGCAGCGCATCGAGTGCCAGTGCCCCGACCAGGTTGCCGAAGAGCGCGAACAGGCTGAGCAGCAGCACGCCCAGCCTGGCCACGGTCACCGTGGTCAGAGCGATGAAGACCACGCCGAAGGCCCCGCCGAGGAGGATCCACCACTGATCCGGTGCGGTCGGGAATCCGCGCCAGGCAACGCCGGTCATGAGCAGGACGACCGTGCCGATGACGAGCGCTGCGAAGCCGACGGTGAAGTTCACCGTGGTCGCGACCACCGCCGATTCGGTGGCGGCGCGGATATGGCCGTTGAAGGCCTGCTGCACACTGGTCAGCGCCCCGGAGACGAACGGAAGCAGGGGAGTCCACAGCGGTATGCCCGACTGCAGGCGGTCGCCGGCGGCGAAGGCCAGGGACGCGAGCACGATGAGCACGCCGAGGATGCGCAGCACATTCAGGCGCTGTCGCCCTCTCGGCGGCAGCTCGGTGGAATCGACGATGAGTCCGCCGGTGACCTGACCGGAGACGAAGGCCATCGTGAACATCGCCACTCCCATCAGGGGAATGGTCGTGGCCTGCGCGATGACGACGAGTCCGCCGCTCAGGCCCCCGAGGAGCATCCACCACGGAAGACTGCGGTCACGCAGCAGTCCGACGAGGCGGCGGGCGGAGGTTCGAGAGCGGGCCGAGACCGCCAAGGCGATGCCGACGCAGAGGAGTCCGACGACGAACGAGATGAGTGCGGCGAAGACGGCGTGGCCGAGCACCAGACCGAGCAGCCCGTTCGCCCGACCCTGCAGGGACATCGCCGCACCCGCAGCGATCGTGACGAGGCCGGCGGTGAGGACGGGGACGAGGGACGGAGACCTCAACCGATCAGCTGCTGACCGCCAGCGGCATGATCTTGCGGCGCAGCCACACGGTGCGGACTCCGCCGACGGAGATGCGGGTGCGGGCGAGCTCCCACTGTCCGTATTCCGCCTGGTCGTTGAGTTCCTGCAGGCTGACCGACCGCGGCACATCCCTGGAGAACGAGACCTTCCGGAACTCGTAGGTCATACGTGGACGCTGACGTTTCATAGCCTCACCCTAGACGATCTGGGCTAATCTTGACGGTATGCCCGTCATCGTTCTGCTGCGGCACGGCCTCTCCAGCGCCAACGTCTCCGGAATCCTGGCCGGACGCGCGCCCGGCGTGTCCCTCACCGAGGAGGGAACCCGGGCGCTGCGGGCCAACCTCGAGCTGCTGCCGCACCGGCACTTCGCCCAGCTTCTGCATTCGCCCCTGCAGCGCTGCGAACAGACCGCGACCATCGCGGCGGAGGCAGCCCGGTTCGAACGCATCGATGCCGACGATGCCGTCATCGAACTCGACTACGGCGAGTGGACGGGCCGATCGCTCACAGAGTTGGGGGAGGAGCCCCTGTGGGCGACCGTGGTGAAGACGGCCTCGCAGGCCAGGTTCCCCGGAGGGGAATCCATCACCGAGGCGGCCGAGCGTGCGACGGCCCGCGTCCGTGACCTCGTGGCTCAGCTGCGCGAAGAGGAGCGTGCCGATGCGGAACTCGAATCCGCCGCGGATTCCGGAACGGACGCGGGGAAGTCGGCGCCGCCTCGGTGGGCGATGATCGTCTCCCATGGAGACATCATCAAGGCGATCATCGCCGATGCGCTGGGGATGCCGCTGGACGATTTCCAACGGCTGAGTGTGGCTCCTGGGTCGTTCACGGTCATCGACTTCGCCGGTGACAAGCCGGTGCTCGCCGCGATGTCGGTGACAGCCGCCGGACTCGCCCAGTCGGCCGCCGTCGGCGGCGGCGGAATGCGCTGATCCCGGCATTCGTGGGCGAATGCCGGGATCAGATGATGCTGGAGTGTCGGACCGTCAGCTCGAAATGAAATGCGCGGGCTCAGACCGCTGCGAGGACTCCCGTGCCGAGCAGGATGTAGAGGACGGTGCCCAAAGCCACGCGGTACCAGACGAAGATGGCGAACGACTTCGTCTCCACATACTTGAGGAACCAGTGGATGACGACGAGGCCGAGAGCGAACGAAATCACTGTGGCCAGTATCGTCGGTCCCCAGCCGAGCACCATGGCCTCACTGCGACCGAGCGTCTGCGCCACGCCGTAGAGGCCCGAGCCGACGACGGCGGGAATGGCGAGCAGGAACGAATAACGCGCGGCGGAAGGACGATCGAAGCCCATGAAACGGCCGGCCATGATCGTCCCGCCCGAGCGTGACACGCCGGGAATGACAGCGAGCGCCTGGGCCAAGCCGAACAGGATGCCCTGACCCCAGTTCATATCCTCGAGGGTGCGTTCGCGTTTCCCTGCCCAGTCGGCGATGCCGATGATGAGGCCGAAGACGATGAGCATCGTCGCCGTGATCCAGAGGCTGCGCAGAGCACCCTCGATGTAGTCCTGGAAGAGCAGACCGATGATGACGATGGGGATCGAACCGACGATGATGAGCCAACCCAGGCGCACCTCGGGGTCCTTGCGGTCATGCTTGCCGACGAGTGCCTTGCACCATTTCGAGATGATCGTGACGATATCGCGCCAGAAGTAGACGACGACGGCCGCCTCGGTGCCGATCTGGATGATAGCGGTGAAGAACGCGCCCGGATCGGACCCCGGGAGCATGAGCTCGCCGACGATGCGCACATGCGCCGACGACGAGATCGGGAGGAACTCCGTGAGTGCCTGAACGATTCCGAGCACGGCGGCGACCAGCCAGTCGTACATACGACTCCTTGAGATGACGAGATGGGAACGAAACCACGGTAGTCGCAGCATCAGGTAACCTCAAGAAGCATGAAGCACCAACGCCTCGGCACCACCGGTCTGGAAATCAGCGATGTGGGTCTCGGGACCTTCGAGTGGGGGCACCGGGTCGATGACCAGGTCGCCCAGCTCCTCGTCGATAGCTACAACGACGCAGGTGGCAACCTCATCGAGCTGCCCAGCTCGGCCACAGCCTCCGCAGAGGTGCTCGGGCGGCTGAGACTTCCCGAAGAGATTCTGCTGCTGTCCCGCGTGGGCGTGTCCATGAGTGATCCCGACCACATCGAGGTCGGGCTCGGGCGCTCGAGAATCCTCAGCCAGGTCGACTCGCTCCTGAACACGGTGGGACGCGATCACCTCGACGTGCTCGTCCTCGATGTCTTCGATGCCGAAGTCGACCGCGCCGAGACCGCCTCGGCCGTTGAGACGCTGCTCACGCTGGGGAAGATCCGTTACGTCGGGGTGTCCCACCACACCGGGTGGCAGCTGGCGGAGATGCGCGGAGCCGGGATTCCGATCGCCTGCGCCGTCGCCGAATACTCGCTGCTCAACCGCGAGGCCGAAGCAGAGCTCATGCCCGCCGCCGACTATGCGGGAGTCTCAGTCATCGCCGGAGCGGGACTGGGCCGCGGAGTGCTCACCGACAAATACCGGAACGCGACTCCGCAGGATTCGCGCCTGGCGGGGGAGCTGAGCGAATACGCCGGTGCCTACCTCGACGAACTCTCGAACCGTGTTCTGGCCGGCGTCCGTCGCGCCGCGACCGCGCTGGGCGTGTCGACAGTCGACATCGCGTTGGCCTTCAATCGCCAGCACGGAATCGCGAGCACCCTGGTCTCGCCCCGCACTCCGGCACAGCTGGCCGAGGTCACCGGCAGCGAGGTCGAACTGGCCGATGAGATCGCCGAGGTGCTCGACCAGATCTCATGGAGCCCGTCTGCCTAGAGCGATTTTCAGAGTGGGGGACAGGGTGCATGATGAGGCGGACGACAGAAGTGACTCCTCCCCGGGCGAATGATCGACCGTTGAACATCGCCGCGCTGCTTTTCGGAACTGCGGCAGTAGTGGCCTGGTTCGCAGGGGCCGTGTTCGAGGTTCTCAACGGTCTGTCCGGTCTCGCGGCCACGTCGGAGAACGGACCTCCCTTTGATGACCGGTACTGGCTGCCAGGTCTCGTGCTCACGAGCGTCGTGCCATTCGCGATTGGCGGCCTTGCGTTCGTTCTCGGCCTCATCGGCAGACGCCGCGCTCTGCAAGTTGCAGGTGCCTCGAGGATGGCCACGGCCGCGGTGGCGATGGGCGCGATTTCGTCAAGCCTCGGCCTGCTCGGGATTCTCATTGACGTCTATACGGGACAATTCGGCAATGCGCTCTCGCTGCTCTGATCGGCTTCACGGGTGTCGCAGGCGGGGCATGTGCCGTCACGGCAACAAGGCGCACTCGTGCCACGCTTTTACGGAAACCTCCGCGAAGCGCTCAGCGCACGAAGCGCTCAGTCGTCCTCGTCGTCATCGTCGAGGAGGAACTCGTCATCGTCCTTGGCATCCTCGACGTCATCGAAGAGCTCGAACGGGGTGACTTCGTCGAACGCGGTGTAGATCGCGTCTTCGTAGATTTCGAAGGCATCGGCCAAAGCCATATAAGCGGCTTCGACTCGGGGGTCTTGGTCACCGTTGCGGTGTGCGGATGCAGCGTAGTGCTCTCTCACTGCTTCGAGGAATGCGTCCAGGGCCTCACGAGGATCAGTGCTCATGACTCAAATGTATCCCAGGCCGGACCGACATGTAAGTCTTTGAACTAGGCTGAAGACATGGCAGCTCTGTACGACCACCCCACACCCGATCGTTTCGTCGTCGGCACAATCGGACTTCCCGGCGAGAGGACGTTCCTCCTCCAAGCGAAGTCCGGCACCGCGCTCACGACGGTGGTCGTCGAGAAGGAACAGGTCGAGATCCTCTCCGACCGGATCACCGAACTGCTCGACATGGTGATGATCAAGGACCCGGCCGCTCGGGTGCCGCAGACGGCGCTCGACGATCTCATCGACAACGCGGGACTCAACGTTCCCATCGAACCCGAGTTCCGTGTCGGCACGATGAGCCTGGGCTGGGACACCGTCAAACACGAACTCGTCATCGAGTGCTTCGAACTCACCGAGGCGGACGCCCAAGCCGGAACCTCTGCCGACCCCGATGACGACGAGGTCGAACGAGAGGTCCTGCGCATCGTCCTCGACGCCGCCGCCGCCCGCGAGTTCGCCCGGCGCGGCGAACAGGTCGTCAGTGCCGGACGCGGAGACTGCCCGTTCTGCTCCCTCCCGCTCGAACCCGACGGCCACCTGTGCCCCCGGGCCAACGGGATCCCGCGCGCCTGATCGGTGATGGACCACGGGTTTGTCCTCGACGCACTGGCTGCGGGGGAGTGGACGGAGATGGGCGCGATCCCACGCGCCAGCAATGACACTCGTCTGCTCGTGCTCGAACACGCGGGCCGGGCGATCAAGGCCGTCTACAAACCGATCTCCGGCGAACGGCCCCTGATCGACTTCCCGGAGCAGACCCTGGCTCTGCGCGAGGTCGCTTCCTACCGGCTGTCGTCCGCGCTCGATCTGGGAGTGGTCCCGCCGACGGTGCTGCGCGACGATCTGCCGGCCGGCCGCGGATCCCTGCAGGCCTACGTCGAAGCCTCTGACGATGACGAAGCGGTGACCCTGTCGACGGTCAGCGCGATCCCCGTCGACCACACCCCGATCTTCGCCCTGCGCACCGAAGACGGCCGCGACCTCGTGCTCTCCCACTCCGTCGACGGTGCCCTGCGCACCATCGCCTTCTTCGACCTGCTGGCCAACAACGCCGACCGCAAAGCCGGCCATGTCATCACCGGCAGCACGCTGCCGAGCACCGCCGCGTCCGACATCGGCGTCTTCGGCATCGACAACGGGCTGACCTTCCACCGGGAGGAGAAGCTGCGCACCGTGCTGTGGGGTTTCTCTCGCACCTCGTTCTGGGCCGAAGAGATCGATGCTCTGCAGGAAGTCGCCGCCATGGGCGAAACGCTGCGGACGCAGCTGAACGACTGCCTGTCGGCCGACGAGATCCAGGCCCTGGAAGACCGGGCGAACCGGCTCCTCGCCGCCGAGTTCTTCCCCGAAGCACCTGACGATCGCACCGTCATTCCCTGGCCGCCGATCTGAAAGCGGTATCACGTCAACCCGGAAGTGCCGAACGCCTGCCTCTCGGTTAGGCTGGGTGCCGTGAAGTCATGGCCCGAACCTCAACTGCCCCGTCTGACCAGCACCGGCAAGGTGCCCACGGTGTTCGATACGAGCACCCGCAGCCCGCGCCGACTGCGCGGATCCGAGCAGACCGCTCGACTCTACGTCTGCGGCATCACCCCCTACGATGCGACGCACCTCGGGCACGCCGCCACCTATGTGGCCTTCGATCTGCTCAACCGGATTTGGCGCGACGCGGGCCTCGAGGTCGACTACGCCCAGAACACCACTGATGTCGACGACCCTCTGCTGGAGCGCGCCGACGCCACGGGAGCCGACTGGCGCGAACTCGCTGCCTCCCAGATCCAGCTCTTCCGTGAAGACATGGAAGCCCTGCGGGTGATCCCGCCGGCCAGCTTCATCGGCGTCGTCGAATCCGTCGACGAGATCGCCGCCGGAGTCCGCGACCTCGTGGACAGGGGAGCCGCCTACACCCTCGACAACGGTGACGTCTACTATCGGGTGTCGACACAGATCACTCCGCCGTTCGGCACCGTCAGCCATGATGATGCCGAGACCATGGCCGCACTGTCGGCCGAACGCGGCGGAGACCCCGAGACCCCGGGCAAAGAGGATCCCATCGACCCGCTGCTGTGGAGGGCCGAACGCGAAGGCGAACCGTCCTGGGACGGCGGAGCACTGGGCCGGGGACGTCCGGGTTGGCATATCGAATGCACAGTCATCGCCGATCGGTACCTCGGCTTCCCCGTCGATGTGCAGGGAGGCGGCAGCGACCTCATCTTCCCGCACCACGAGATGAGCGCCGCCCACGCCTCGGCTTGGCGGGACACGCCGATGGCGAAGACCTATATGCACACCGGGATGGTCGGCCTCGACGGCGAGAAGATGAGCAAGTCCAAGGGCAACCTCGTCCTCGTCTCGAAGCTGCGTGAACGCGGAGTCGACCCCATGGCCATCCGCACCGTGATCCTGTCCAACCACTATCGCAGCGACTGGAGCTTCACCGACGAGCAGCTGTCCATCGCCGAGGCGCGCCTGCGATCATGGAGGCATGCGGCCAAATGCGAATCCGAATGTCGCCAGGGTCTGCGCGAGCACATCATCGGTCTGCTGCGGGAAGCACTCACCGATGACCTCGACAGCCCGCGAGCTCTGGGGATCCTCGACGAATGGGCCGAACACTATGCGGACTCCGAACCCTCGGAGACCGCGGCGCTCAGCGGAGACCGCGTCGCCGACGCCGTCGATGCCCTCCTGGGCATCCGCCTGCTGGACTGATATCACTCGACCGACATCGCTCGGCCCTCACCGCCTGACCGCCGAATGAGCGTGGTTCACTTATCGCGGCCGCGTTTGCGCAGATAGCGTTCGAACTCGGCCGCGATGGCGTCTCCGCTGGCCTCCGGCAGGTCCGCCGAATCGTTCTGCTTCTCCAACGCCTTGACGAGCTCTGCCAGCCGCGGGTTGAAGGAGACGAGTTCGTCGGCACCGAGTTCCCAGGCCCGGCTCTCCTCCTCGAGCACATGGATGTCGATCTCGATGCCGACATAGCGTTCGACCGCCTTCGCCAGGGCGAGCTCGGCCTTCGGCGACGGAGACTCTGCGAGATAGTCCGGCACGCCCACCCACAGGTTGATCGCCCTGATTCCGCGCCAGCGGCAGGCGACTGCGAGAAGTCCGAGAATGCCGATGGGCCCCTCATAGCCGTTGACGTCGATGCCGAGCCCGGACGCGAGCTCAGCGTCCTCCGTGTTGGCCACGACTGGCAGGGGCCGCGTATGCGGAACCTCGGCATGGAGCCCACCGAGGAGGACGACGGTATCGTCGTCACCGACGTGCGCGAGGACGAGGGTGAGGAACTCCCGCCATTTCAGCCCCGGTTCGTGCCCCTGGATGACCGTGATCGGCAACTCGCCGAGGCGGCCCCGATGCACCGCGACACCCGGCCAGGCGATCGCCGCCGTTCCGGCCTCATCGCGGATGATCTCGGGTTCGGAGAAACGGAATTCGTAGAACCCATCGGTGTCGAGGATTTCGGAATCGTCCAGGTGCCAGACCTCGATGAGATCCTTGGCCAGCGAACTCGCCGCTTCGGAAGCATCGGCATCCTGACCTTCGAAGGCGATGAAGACGAGTGCCCCGGACCCGGATGGAAGAATACTCATGGTTCCAGACTACGCTGGGCCTATGACGAACCACGCATCAGCCGACCCTTCCGCCGTCCTGTGGGACATGGACGGAACCCTCGTCGACACCGAGCCGTACTGGATCCGCGCCGAGACCGAACTCATGAACGCCCACGGGCTGTCCTGGTCGGAGGAGCAGGGGCTCGAATTCGTCGGCAACGAGCTGATCGTCTCCGCCCGAATGATGCGCGAGGCCGGTCTCGACCTGCCCGCCGAGGAGATCGTCGAGACCCTGATGGGCAATGTCATCGGACAGATCCGAGCATCCGTGCCGTTCCGTCCCGGTGCGCTGGAGCTGCTGGCCGAACTCAAGGCCGAGGGCATCCCGAACGTCATGGTCACGATGTCCTACCGACCACTGGCCGAGGCGGTCATCTCCAGCTGTCCGCCGAACAGCTTCGCCGGTCTCGTCTCCGGCGATGAGGTCTCCGCCGGCAAACCGCACCCCGAGCCGTATCTGCGCGGAGCCGCCCTGCTCGGCCTCGACCCGGCCGACTGCGTGGCCCTGGAGGATTCGAAGCCGGGCCTGGCCAGTGCCGAGGCGGCGGGAACCATTGCCATCGGGATCCCGCATTTCGTCGACCTCGAGCCCCGTCCGGGCCGGATCCTGTGGGACAGCCTCGAAGGCCGCGGAGTCGCCGACCTGCGACGCCTGCGTGCTCAGCAGAGCGCCTGAACCCTAAGCCCCGACGATCTTCGTGATCTCCGGGGTCGGGGGAGCGGTATTGCCCCAGGCCGGGCACAGCGGCTTGAACGTGCACCAATTGCACAGCGGTGACTTCTTCGGCCGCCACCGATCCGACTCGGCCGAGGCGATGATGTCGTTCCAGATGGCATCGATCTCGAACTGCGTCTGTTCGACCTCGGCCATCGTCGGGTGGGATTTCAGCACACTGCGCGAACCCAGGTACATCAGCTGCAGAGTGTGGACGAGTTCGCCGGAGAGCCGGTAGACGACGAGAGCGTAGAAGCCCATCTGGAACTTCGCCTCCCGCCCGTACTGAGGCTTCGGCTGCTTGCCCGTCTTGTAGTCGACGAGCCGCCGCTCGCCACCCGGGGCGACGTCGACCCGGTCGATGAAGCCGCGCAGTTCGAGACCGTTGTCGAGTGTCGTCCGCACGAACTTCTCCGTCTCCTCCGGTTCGAGATGTTCCGGATACTCGAGCACGAAGTAGGAATCGATGAGCCGACGCGCCGATGTGAAGAACGTCTCCTTCTCGGCGTCGTCCCCGAAGATCTCGAGCACCTCCGGATCCTTCTCGACGAGTTCCTCCCACGCCGGCACGAGCATCGTCTGCGCGAGTTCGGCCGTGCGTTCGCCTGCCGGTGCGGTGAACAGCTTCTCGAGCACCGAATGGACCACCGTGCCGCGGAACGCGGCCTGAGAGGGCGGCTCCGGCAGCTTGTCGATGCTGCGGAAACGGAACTTCAGAGGGCATTGGATGAAGTCGTTGGCCCGCGAGGGCGAGAGACTGGTGAGCTCGGCCATAACTCCACTGTAACGACCTGCACGGACACGACGTGGCGACCAGCGGTCGGAGCGTCGTCGCTGTTAGGCTGAGTAACCGACCCTCAGTGGTCCGCTGACCACGACATCGACCGGAGGAACCCCTTCAATGGCCGCGAAAAACCACCACCCCGGTGCGTCATCGGGTCTGCGCTTGGGCACCGTCCTCGGCGCTCCGGTGATTCTGGCGTGGTCGTGGTTCCTCGCCGCCATCGTGATCACCATCCTCTTCACACCGTGGCTCAACCAGGTCCGACCGGATCTGGGCATCGGGGCCTGGTTCGTCGCCTTCGCCTATGCCGTGCTCCTCTTCGCCTCCGTCTTCCTCCACGAACTCGCTCACGGCGTCGCCGGCCAGTTCTACGGGCAGAAGGTCGCCGCGATCGAGCTGAACATCTGGGGCGGGTTCACCCGGTTCGAACCGCAGATGGACAACCCGCGTGACAAAGCGGCGATGACGAGCTTCGTCATCTCGATCGTGGGCCCCATCGTCAACATCGTTCTGGCCCTGCTGGGATGGTGGTGCCTCAGTGCCGCCAGCCCCACCTCGGTGCCGTGGCTGCTGCTCATCGCCGTCACCTTCGCCAACGTCGCCCTCGGCGCCATCAACCTGCTGCCGGGCATCCCGCTCGACGGCGGCTGGGCGCTGCAGGCGATCATGTGGCGCATCACCGGGTCACAGTTTCTGGGCACGATCGTGGCCAGCTGGGTCGGCCGCATCATCGCCGTCGGCTTCATCGGCTGGTCGGTGATCACCCCGCTGCTGGCCGGCGAACGACCCGACCCGCTGACCGTCGCCTGGATGTCACTCATCGCGATCATGCTGTGGTTCTCCGCCGGAGATGCCGCGACCCACGCCAAACGGGCCCGGAAGATGGAGACCTACGACCTCTCCCAGGTCATCCAACCGGCGATCGCGGCCACCTGGGACGCCGACCTGGCCGACACCCTCGACTATGCGAACACGCTCGGGAACGCGAAGGAGCGCACACTCATCGTCGTCCTCGACCAGAAGGGCCTGCCGTACGGTCTCGTCGACCGACACGCCGCAGCGGGCCGGCTCGCCGAGACCCTGGACGCCGTTCCCGCCGGTGAGGTCGCCCGGCCCCTGGCCGGATGGATCGGCGTGCCGAAGGACATCACCGCCCCGCACCTGCTCGAATCGCTTACACATCGACCCAAGGCGCAGTTCAGCCTGGTCATGGACGGCAACACCCTGATCGGAGTCATCGACCTGCAGGAGTTCTTCGACGAGCTGCTCGCAGCCTGAACCGGTTGTGTGAGGCAATCCTCACCAGCGTAGAGTGGACACATCATGACTCAGCCACTCCATTCCCGGCCCCCGCGCGTTCTGGGCGCCGGAGAGAAGGTCCAACTCACCGACCCCAAGGGGCGGATGCACACCTTCGTGCTCGCCCCGGGTGAGCACTTCCACACGAACAAGGGCCTCATCAGCCACGATGACATCATCGGGCGCACTGAGGGAATCATCGTCGCGAACGCCGGGGGAATCGACTTCCAGGTCTTCCGCCCACGCTACGAAGACTTCGTGCTCTCGATGCCCCGTGGCGCCGCAGTCGTCTACCCGAAGGATTCGGGACTCATCGTCACCCTCGGCGATATCTTCCCCGGGGCCACGGTCGTCGAAGCCGGCGTCGGATCCGGCGCCCTGTCGATGGCGCTGCTGCGAGCCGTGGGCCCGAACGGGTCCGTCCACTCATTTGAACTGCGTGAGGAGTTCGCGACGATCGCGGCCGGCAACATCGCCGACTTCTTCGACGGCGAACCGGACAACTGGGCGGTCACCGTCGGCGATCTCGCGCAGACCCTGCCGCAGACGTTCGGCCCCGGCAGCGTCGACCGCGTCGTCCTCGACATGCTCACCCCCTGGAACACGCTCGAGGCGGTCAGCGAAGCCCTGACACCCGGGGGAATCGTCATCGCCTACGTCGCCACCGTCCCGCAGCTCTCCCGCTTCGTCGAAGCCCTGCGCGCCACCGGCAGGTTCGCCGAACCCGAGTCCATGGAGGCCATGGTCCGCGGTTGGCACGTCGACGGACTCGCCGTCCGCCCCGACCACCGGATGATCGCCCACACCGGGTTCCTCATCATGGCCCGCCGGATGGCCGACGGCATCAGCCCGCTGGAGAAGAAGAAACGTCCTCAGGGGGCCACCGCGGCCGCCGAGGATGTGGCGGCGTGGACGGAACCGGAAGTCACCGAGGCGGCCATCGGCACCCGCACCGCACACGGGAAGAAGCTGCGCCGGGTGATGCGAGAGGCCGGCAGACGCCTGCGCACCGAGCCCGAAGGCTCCGCAGATGCGCAGTCCACAGATGTCACAGACAGCCCGACCGGCACCGGCACAGGGCCGAAGGAGGATCGATGACAGAGACCACGACCGAAGTGAAGAAGCTGCGCGAGGACACCGCGTCCCTGCGTCAGCAGCTCTACACCGCGGGCAAACGCAACGAGGCACTGTCGAAGACTCTGCGCACGGCCCGTGATGAGCTCGGCAGGATCAAGGAGGAGGCCAGGCGCCTGACCGAGCCGCCGAACAACTGGGGCACACTCATCGCGCTCGGCGAGAACGCGGTGACTGCCGATGTCATCGTCGGCGGCCGCCGGATGCGTGTGGCCGTCGCCCCCGAGGTCGAGCCCGAGAGTCTGCGAGCCGGAGCCGACGTTCTGCTGTCCGAAGGCCTCGTCATCATCGGCACCGGCGACTTCCCACCCGTGGGATCGGTCGTCAACGTCCGCGAATTCGTCGATTCCCAGCGGATCCTCGTCGGAGCCCCCGGCGATGACGAACAGGTCTTCACCCTCGCCGCCGATCTCGTCGACGCAGGTCTGCGCGTCGGTGACGCCGTCGTCGTCGACACCCGCACCCATTACGCCCTGCAGGTCGTCGAGAAGCCCGAGGTCTCCTCGCTGCTGCTCGAAGAGGTCCCCGACATCACCTACTCGGACATCGGCGGACTGGCCGACCAGATCGAGCAGATCAAGGATGCCGTCGAACTGCCCTTCGAACATCCCGAGCTCTACACCGAGCACGGACTCAAACCGCCCAAGGGCATCCTGCTCTACGGGCCGCCCGGCTGCGGAAAGACGCTCATCGCGAAGGCCGTGGCGAATTCCCTGGCCGATCGCACGGGGACGGTCCGCACGAGCAAGACCTACTTCCTCAACATCAAAGGTCCGGAGCTGCTAGACAAATACGTCGGCGAGACCGAACGCCAGCTGCGCCTGATCTTCGCCCGAGCGCGAGAGAAAGCCTCAGCCGGGTTCCCCGTCGTGGTGTTCTTCGACGAGATGGAATCACTGTTCCGCACACGCGGCACCGGCAAGTCCTCGGACGTGGAGACGACGATCGTCCCACAGCTGCTCACCGAGATCGACGGCGTCGAGCAGCTCGACAACGTCATCGTCATCGGCGCCTCGAACCGTGAGGATCTCATCGACCCCGCGATCCTGCGCCCTGGCCGACTCGATGTGAAGATCCGCATCGAACGCCCCGACGCCGAGGCGGCCCGCGACATCTTCGAGAAGTATCTGACCGCCGAGCTGCCGCTGCACTCGAGCGTGCTCGCCGGCCACGATACCCCCGCCGAGGCGGTCTCGGCACTCATCGACAGCTGCGTCGAACGGATGTTCGCCGAGACCCCGGAGAACGAGTTCGTCGAGGTCAGCTACGCCGACGGTTCGAAGGAAGTCCTCCACTTCTCTGCGTTCGCCTCCGGGGCGATGATCCACAACATCGTCGACCGGGCGAAGAAGGCGGCGATCAAGTCGCTGCTCGACACCGGCGAACGCGGTCTGCACCCCGGGCATTTCGAGGATGCGATCGCCGAAGAGTTCAGCGAACACGAAGACCTGCCGAACACGACGAACCCCGACGAATGGGCACGGATCTCCGGGCGAAAGGGAGAGCGCGTCACCCATCTGCGGATGATGCACCTCGACACGACGAGGGGAGCCCCGACCGTGCCGTACGAGACCGAGATCGCCGAGGTGCGGCCGAATTCCGATCTCGTCTGAATCGGGAGCAGCGCTCAGCGGCCGCGTCTGCGGCGGCCGGAACCGCCGGAGACGGCCGTGGCGATGAGACGCCAGCCGACCAGGGTGATGAGATTGAGCGAGGTCGCGACGATCATGAAGCTCACCGGCACCGAACCCGGATCGCCGCCGGCACCGGTGATTCCGCGCAGAACGAGTCCGACGAGGACCGTGATCGCCCAGACGCCGGTGCCCGTGGCCAGCGGAGCGATCGGTCGATCCCAGACGGCCGTGAGCAGCCAGGCGATGACGAGGGCTGCCACGAACGGCCACGTTGTGGTCATCAGCCCCTGCGGATCGAAATTGTGAGAATGTGTGTAATGACCGACGATCGTGAACAGAACCACGAGAACGAGGTCGACGATCAGGGCGATGGGGAGATGAGATTTCTTCGTTGCCACGTCCCCGAGTCTAGACCGTGGAGGAGAAGCAGATGCTCAGAGTCGGACGCGTCATGGGAGCCGAGACGGAGTTCGGCCTCAGCCAGCCGGGCAACCCGCGGGCGAACCCGATGCGGGACTCGGCTCGTGTCGTCGACGCCTATGCCGGTCCGCGCGGACTGAAGTCGTCCCAGAACTTCTGGGACTTCGCCACCGAGTCTCCGCTGGCCGACGCTCGCGGCTTCTTCATGAACATCGCCGATGCGGACGTCTCGCAGCTGACCCATCTCCCGCAGGACGATGTCGAAGCCCAGTACCTGGCCAACGTCGTCACGGAGAACGGCGCCCGCTACTACGTCGACCACGCCCATCCCGAATACTCCTCCCCGGAAGTGCTCACCCCACGCGATATCGTCACCTTCGACCGGGCCGGCGACCTCGTCGCCCTCGAGTCGGTGCGGACCCTGGAGAAGAGCGCGGAACCGGTCAATCTGTACAAGAACAACACGGACTCCAAGGGAGCCTCCTACGGCACCCATGAGAACTACCTCGTCGACCGGTCCACGGATTTCGACGACCTCGTGGCCGGCCTCGTCCCCTTCTTCGTCACCCGGCAGATCCTGTGCGGATCGGGACGGGTCGGCATCGGCCGCGAGGGCGAGGGCAAGGGGTTTCAGATCTCATCCCGTGCGGACTTCTTCGAAGCCGAGGTGGGACTCGAGACGACCCTGCGGCGTCCGATCGTCAACACTCGTGACGAACCGCACGCCGATCCCGCGAAGTACCGTCGGCTGCACGTCATCATCGGCGACGCCACGTTGGCGGAGCCCGCCACGTTCGTCCGCTTCGGCTCGACCTCCCTCGTCCTCGGCCTCATCGAAGCCGGACTGGCACCGCGGATCGAACTCGCCGACTCTCTGCAGTCGCTGTGGGACGTCAGCCACGACCTCAGCCTGACCGCGCCGCTGCCGCTGAGCGACGGAACGACGCTCACGGCATTGGAGATCCAAGAGCGCTTCTATTCCGTCTGCCTCGAACACGCAGACCCCGACGATGCCGAGACGAGTCAGGTGCTCGCCGAGTGGCGCCGGTTCCTCGACGGACTCTCGACCGACCCGATGACCCTGGCCGACTCCATCGACTGGGTCGCCAAATGGGTCCTGCTCGAGAGCTACCGCTCCCGCGAGGGAATCGACTGGGACCATCCGAAGCTCGCCCTCATCGACGTCCAATACCACGATGTGCGCCCGGAGAAGGGGCTCTTCCACAAGCTCGAACGAGCCGGACGCATCCGGCGGATGACCACCGACGCCGAGGTCGAAGCCGCCGTGGTCAACGCTCCCGACGGGACCCGGGCCTTCCTGCGCTCCGTGGCGGTCAGCCGCCTCGGGGAGGATCTGGTGGCCGCCAGCTGGGATTCGCTCGTGGTCAACGCGGAATCCTTCGGGGTAGTGCGTCTGCCCATGCATGAACCCCTCAAGGGCACCCGGGAGCTGCTCGCCGATCGGGTGGAGGGAATCGCGACCGCCGAGGGCCTGCTGAAGGCACTCGGAGTGGATAGACTGAATTCGAAGAACGTCTGAAGGAGTGTGAGATGAGCTCGCAGGAACAGGTCCAGAGAGACAAATCGTCCGGTGGGGGAGACGCCCCCGTCGATCCGCCGGAGGCCGTGCAGGGACAGATCAACACTCAGAACGTCGATTCCATCCTCGACGAGATCGACGGCGTGCTCGAATCGAACGCGGAGGAATTCGTCAAGAACTTCGTGCAGAAGGGCGGCCAATGAGATGGCAGGATTCCCTCCTGCATTCCTGAGTTCGACGAGCAACTCCTTCGTCGAACTCGCCCGCTCCCTGGCGCCCGAAGCGCTGCCGCACCCCGGAACCCGGGATCTGGCCGACCAGTCCCCGGAGGGCACGACCATCATCTGCTTCCGCACCGCCGGCGGAATCCTCATGGCCGGTGACCGGAGAGCGACGATCGGCAACCTCATCGCCTCGCATTCGATGGAGAAGGTCAAAGCCGCCGACGACTACTCCGTCATCGGCATCGCCGGCACCGCCGGGGTCGCCCTCGACCTCATCCGGCTCTTCCAACTCGAGCTCGAGCACTACGAGAAGATCGAAGGCGCCCGTCTCTCGCTCAACGGCAAAGCCAACCGCCTGGCTGCGATGCTGCGGGGAAACCTCGGCCTGGCGATGCAGGGACTCACCGTCGTCCCGATGTTCGCCGGAGTCGACGACTCCACACCGCAGGGCCAGATCTTCAGCTTCGACGTCACCGGCGGAAAATACGAAGAGCACCGGTTCCATTCCATCGGCTCCGGTTCCGGCTTCGCCCGCGGGGCACTGAAGAAGCTGTGGCGGGCCGACCTCGACCACGAGCAGGCGATTGGGGTGGCCGTCGAAGCTCTCTTCGACGCCTCCGACGACGATTCGGCGACGGGCGGACCGGACTTCGTCCGCCAGATCGCCCCGACGATCTTCACCGTCGACCTCGACAACGGGGTCACCGAAGTCGATTCGGCCACCGTCTTGGACACCGCCACCGAGGTCGTCGCCCGCCGCACGGCCACCGCCCGGTGATGACTGCGGCACCGTTTCCGCGAAAGGATCGTCGATGAGTCAGGCACCGTTCTACGTCTCGCCCGAACAGCTGATGAAGGACCGGGCGGACTTCGCCCGCAAGGGCATCGCCCGCGGTCGGTCCGTCGTCGTCATGCGCTTCGACGCAGGCATCCTGCTGCTGGCGGAGAACCCGTCACCGACGTTGCACAAGATCGCTGAGATCTACGACCGGATCGGTTTCGCCGCCGTCGGCAAATACAACGAATTCGAGACCCTGCGGCAGGCCGGCGTCCGCTACGCCGACCTGCGGGGATACTCCTACGACCGCACCGACGTCACCGCTCGCGGACTGACGAACGCGTACGCGCAGACCCTGGCCGGGGTCTTCACCACCGAGTCGAAGCCCTTCGAGGTCGAACTGGTCGTCGCCGAACTCGGACTCACCCCCGAGACCGACCAGCTCTACCGGCTCAGCTACGACGGTTCTGTCATCGACGAGACCGAACATGTGGCCATCGGCGGCCAGGCCGATGCGATCACGGCATCCCTGGCCGGGGTGCGCACCTCGCAGATGGGACTGCGCGAGGTGTTCAACCACGGAGTGACCGCGTTGGGTGCCGCAACCCAGGCGATCCTGGCCACCGACGCGCTCGAGGCCGCCGTCCTCGACCGCACGACGACGAAGCAGCGGACGTTCCGCCGCCTCGACGATGCGGCGATGAGCGAACTGCGGGAGGACTGAATGGCACGCATCTACGGGCTCGAAACCGAATACGGACTCGCCCACACCGCCGATCCCGAGGGGCGGCGCATCGGCCCCGAGGAGATCGCCCGCTACCTCTTCCGCCCCGTCGTCGAATGGGGTCGGTCGTCGAACGTATTCCTGCCCAACGGGTCGCGCCTCTACCTCGACGTCGGCTCCCACCCGGAGTACGCGACGGCCGAGTGCGATGACTTGGGCGACCTGCTCGCCCAGGATCGGGCCGGCGAAGGTCTGATGAGCGACCTGCTGGACAAGGCGCAGGCCGCCCTCGACGCCGACGGCATCGGCGGACGTGTGCACATGGTCAAGAACAACACGGATGCGGCAGGGAACTCCTACGGCTCGCACGAGAACTTCCTCATCCGCCGCACCCTCGACTTCAACCGACTGACCACGGTGCTGCTGCCCTTCCTCGTCACCCGGCAGCTGCTCGTCGGTGCCGGAGCCGTGATCCCGCGCCGTTCGGCCTTCACCCCCGATGAGGAAGCCGACCGGTCGGAGATGATGTTCGGTCTCTCCGCCCGATCCGATGTCATGTGGGAGGGACTGTCGTCGGCGACGACGCGGTCGCGTCCGATCATCAACGCCCGCGACGAACCGCACGCCGATGCGGAGAAGTACCGGCGGCTGCACGTCATCGTCGGTGATTCCTCGATGTCGACAGCCACCTCGGCGCTCAAGATCGGATCCGCCGTTCTCATGCTCGACCTCATCGAACAGGGGGCGCGGATCCCGGAGAACGGGCTGCGCCACCCGGTGCGCGATATCCGCCTCGTCGCCCGCGATCTCACGGGACGGGTCGTGCTCGAACGCACGGACGGAACCACGACGACGCCGCTGGGACTGCTCGCCGACTACCGGGACCGGGCACAGCGGATCGTGGAATCCGGGGAGCACAGCCTCGGCGACGACGAACTCGCCCACTACATCATCGACCTGTGGACGCGGATGCTCACCGCCGTCGAATCGCAGGACTTCTCGACCGTGGACACGGAGATCGACTGGGTGATGAAACGCACCCTCATCGAACGGTCCATGCAGCGCGGAATCACCGATATCACCGATGCACGCATCCACCGCCTCGACATCGCCTTCCACGACATCACACCCGCAACGGGACTGTTTCCCAAGCTCGAAGCCGCCGGAATGGCGAAGAGCCTCGTCCCCGCCGAGGCGGTCGAACGGGCGAAGGACACACCTCCTGCGAGCACACGGGCGGCGATCCGCGGCGAATTCGTCCGCGCGGCCCATGCCGCCCGACGCGACTACACCGTCGACTGGGTGCACCTGCGTCTCAACGACGAATCCGGTCGAGCAGTCGCACTCAAGGACCCGTTCGCCACGACGCACCCGCAGGCGGAAACACTCATCGCGGGCCTGTAAGATCGCCCTGTGATCCGGTCTGGCCCCTATCCGGGCACGGCCTCGGCGTGACGAAAGGAAACCAGTGCGCACCAAAGTGCTCAGCGCCATCGCGGCGGGCCTGTTGCTGCTCTCGGCCTGCGGGCAGGGTGATGAGTCCGAGGACTCGACCACACCTCCGCCGTCGGTGGCCGCTCAGGATGCGAAGTCGACCAGCCTCGACGACATCACCGTCGACGGCAAGATCGGGAAGAAGCCCGAGGTCAGCTTCGAGGCACCGCTGGTCATGGACAAGACCGAGAAGAAGGTGCTCGAACAGGGCACCGGCGACAAGATCGCCGACGGCGAACAGGTCACGGCACAGATGACGCTGGTCTCCGGCACGACCGGCAAAACCGTCGAATCCAGCTACGACTCGGACGCCGCGGCCGGCTTCCCCATGGACAAGTCGCAGATCTCCGAAGACCTCTACAACGCACTCATCGACGTCAAGGTCGGATCACGCGTGATGATGTCGCTCAACGGCAGTGCCCAGCAGGGCGAAGCCTCCCAGACGCTCGTCTACGTCATCGACATCGAGGACGCGAAGAAGCCGTTGACCCGCGCCGAGGGTGAGAAGGCCGATCAGTCGGACAACCCCGTGACCGTGAAGTGGGGCGACGACGGTGCCCCGTCGATCTCGAAGCCGAAGGGCAAGAAGCCGACCGAGCTTGAGACCTACACGACGATCGAAGGCGACGGCGACGAGGTCAAGAAGGGCCAGAGCGTCGCCGTGAAGTACTCCGGCTGGCTCTGGGACGACACCTCGAAGACCTTCGACTCGAACTGGAAGAAGGACGGACAGCCCTTCGTCGTCGCCCCGGTCGGCGAGGCTCAGGTCATCGACGGCTGGAACGAGGGACTCGTCGGTCAGAAGGTCGGCGACCAGGTCGTCCTCGTCGTCCCGCCGGACAAGGGCTACGGCGAACAGGGCAGCGAACCGTCCATCCCGGGGGATGCGACCCTGATCTTCGTCGTCGACATCCTCTCGGCCCAGGGCTGAGACCCGATCCGATCACTCAACAGAACCGACACCAGGAGGAACACATGAGCAAGCAGAAGCCCGAAGTCGACTTCCCCGGCGGAGACGCCCCGACCGAGCTCATCATCACCGATGATGTCATCGGCACCGGCGCCGAGGCGGGACCCGGCGACACCGTGAGCGTGCACTACGTCGGAGTGGCCCATTCCACGGGCGAGGAGTTCGACGCCTCGTACAACCGCGGCACCCCGCTGGAGTTCCGTCTCGGCTCCGGAATGGTCATCTCCGGCTGGGACCAGGGCATCCAGGGTATGAAGGTCGGTGGACGCCGCACCCTGCAGATCCCGCCGCACCTGGCGTACGGCGATCAGGGCGCCGGCGGAGTCATCCAGCCCGGAGAGTCCCTGATCTTCGTCTGCGACCTCGAGAACGTGCGCTGAGAATCAGCTTGATGATCAGCACGCGCTGATCCTGCCAGAGACGACTGTGGCCGGGTTCTTCGGAACCCGGCCACATCTGTCTTCCCCGACGCGGAGGGGGATTCTGTTGAGATCAGACGGTTACCTGAGTTCGATGCGGTCAGCGGCGGACGAGCCCGGCGGCGCAGCGTCCAGCGGCGGCCGCTGAGAGGAACGACGCAGCATCGGCGGGCAGCTTTCTGCCCATCGTCGACAGACGCACAGGTGAAGTGCGCAGGGCATCCCACAGCCCCGTCAGATCGATGTCGGCGAGATCATGCATCTCAAGCCGGGACAGCTGCTCGGCCACCGTCGCGGTCACGACTTCGGGATCCGGGTCCATCTCGGTTCGCTCCGCCTCGGTGAGGGTGGAGAAGTCGGGCACCGGCACGGTCATCCCCGGTCGAGCGATCTCACTCAACGGCGTCAGCGAATGATGGGAGATGCCGAAATGACGGCCGCGGGCATCGGCATTCGACATCCGCAGCAGGCCGACAGGACGCCCGTCGAGCAGGGCTGCGGCGTTGAGGTGCTCTCCGGTGACCAGACCCGAATAGCCGTACTTCGTGCCGGTGCCGAGGTTCCCGGGTCCCTGCGCGACGATGGCGATGTCGGCGTCCATCACATGCTTGGCCGCGAGCAGTCCCGTATGGACCGTCACCGCTTCGAGATCTCCGCCCCAGGCCTGCCCGGTGCTGATCACCCCCGTCAGCCATTCGGCGTCCTTGAGCCCGGCGACGGCCTGCGAGAACGGAGACGGCAGAGCCGCGCCGTCACTGAGCACATACGCCACCGACAGCGACGGGTCGACGGCGCGGATTCCGGCGATCGCCGCGGGCAGAGCCGAATGCAGATCGGCGACGATCACGGGCATGCCGTCGAGGTGCTCCGCCTCGGCGAGGGCGGCGTGATGCTGCGATTCCTGATCGTCGACGCCGAGGACCATCGTCTGCAACGGGGAATAGCGGTCCTTGACGAGATGGCCGGGACCCTCCGGAGGATCGGTCGGCAGTGCATCGGGCAGGGCGACGATGAGCCCGAAGCCGCCGGTGCCCAGCCTCTTCGCCAGAGCCGAGACATTGACGATGACGGTGTCCTGGGCCATCGGCTGCCCGACGGCATCGGTATAGGCGATCGCCCGGATGGATCTCACATCGGTTCCCGGCACAGCCTCGTCCAGGTCGACGTCGAGCTCTGTGTATCCTGGCCGGGTGGAGCGAATCGCTGCGACGATTCCTTTGCGCCAATGAATCATGGTCCCAAGACTATCGCCCGGCCTAGGTTACGGTGGAATCGTGAATACACCCCGCACCAGCAGACAGAGACAGCAGACCGAACGTCTGATGAATCTGCTGATCGCCCTGCGCGCTTCCCGCGGCTGGGTGTCGCGCAAGACGCTGATGAGCGCCATCGACGGCTATTCCGGGCTCGATGAGGTCGCCTTCGATCGCAAATTCTCCCGCGACAAGGAGCTGCTGCGACACATGGGCATCACCATCGCAACGCGAGCCGAACACGATGTCTACGGTGATGCGGGGGAGACGGGGTATCGGATCTCCACCGCCGACTATGCGATGGGCGACGTCGACCTCACTCCCGCAGAGGTGGCCGCTGTGACCGTGGCCGCCGCATTCTGGTCCGAGACCGAACTCGGGGAGTCCTCGTCTCAGGCGCTGACGAAGCTGCGCGCACTCGGCATCGACCTCGACCAGTCCGCCGACGGGCCGGGAAACGTCGATCCGGGCACCGCCGCACACCGGCTGGCCAGCGCGAACTTCGCCACCGCCCTCCACCACATCAACGCCCGCGAAGCCATCGGCTTCCGGTATCACAAGCCCGGTCAGAGCGTGCGGAAGGTGAAGCTGGAACCCTATGCGCTGCTCAGCCGCGGCGACCGTGTCTACCTCTTCGGCTTCGACCTCGACCGCGAGGCCCGACGCACCTTCCGGCTCTCCCGCGTCGAGGGTGGGATCGCGAAGCTCAGCGGCCGCGAACCCGGAGACTATGAGATCCCCGAGGACTTCTCCCCGCAGCTGGCGCTGCAGTCGAGTTCCGAGATGGCCGTCGTCGCCGAGGCGACGCTGCACATCCGTGCTCACCGGGCCGATCCGCTGCGCCGTCGACGGATCCGCAGCGACGGCGACGAGGTGGTCATCGGCTATTCCGATGTCGATGCCCTCGCCGCCGAGATCGTCGGCTTCGGGGACGCCGTGGACGTGGTCGATCCGCCCGAACTCGTGCGCGCCGTCGACCGCAGACGCGAAACGATTCGCCGATCGCTCAACCGTTTGGGAGGCACCAGTGTCCTCAGCGCGTGAACGCCTCACCCGACTGCTCAGCCTCGTCCCGTACCTCGACGCCCATCCGGGCGCGGATCTCGAAGAGACCGCTGCCTATTTCGGCATCGACTCCGCCACCCTCATCGACGATCTCCAGCTGCTCTTCGTCACCGGTCGACCCGGCCATATGCCCGATGACCTCATCGATGCGTCGTGGGAGGGCGGGCAGATCTTCATCTCCAACGCCGAAGAAGTTTCCGTGCCCGTTCGGCTCAGCGCCGAGGAGGCCGGAATCCTCGTGCTCGCTCTCGACATGCTCTCGTCCCTGCCAAGGCTCGATTCCGCGGCGGTGGCCACCGCCGCGGCCAAATTACGCGCAGCGGCAGGAGAGAACCTGCGCACCGCGGTCGACGTCAGCCCCATCGACGCCGACGAAGAGCTTCTGGCCGCTCTGCGAAAAGCGGTGGAAGACGGCACTGCGCTGCGGATCGACTACTATGTGGGCTCCCGTGACGAACTCACCACGCGGACCATCGCCCCGACCCGGCTCGTCCCCGGTGCTGACTGGTACGTCGATGCGTGGTGCTATTCGGCCGGAGCGCCTCGCCGTTTCGCGCTGGGTCGCATCCGGTCCTGGGAGTCGGCCGCGCATCCGCCGATGGCGGTCAGCGTTGCCACAACGAACTCCTATGAGGTCACCCTCGGCCTCGCAGCCGCGGGAGCATGGCTGGCAGATGAACTCGACGTGACGAATCGGGAGTACCTCGACGGTGGTGACACGAGCGTGCGCATCCGCCTGCTCGTGCATTCTGTGGATTGGCTCAGCCGGTTCCTGCTCTGTCATGCCGATGTCATCACCGAGATCGACGACACCGAAGCCGTTGCGGGCGCCCTGAACAGGCTCGGCTGAGAAGAAGACCGCGTCCGGACATGGATGAAAGGCTCAGCCGCAGCGCGTAGACTCTTCCACAGCATCAACAATCCAAGGAGCTCCCCATGAGACCAAGTTTCGTGCAGATCGCGATCGTGATCCTCATCATCGTGATCATCTTCGGCGCACCCAAACTGCCGCAGCTGGCCCGAAGCCTGGGACAGTCGATGAAGATCTTCAAGTCCGAGGTCAAGGATCTGCGCGGCGACGAGGACGAATCCGGCAAGAGCACCGAGCCGGGAGCGCTCAACCAGAACTCCTCGACCGATTCCTCCACGTCCGCCGGTGAGACCACCGGCACCGAGGAGTCGCGGCGAGAGAAGCAGGACCCGCAGTCTCACGAGAAGTGAAAGAGAACCGTCAGCGCAAGCCCTCTCGATCACGGAAGAACAATCCTGAGAAGAAGATGCCCGTCGTCGGGCACCTCGTCGAGTTGCGCAACCGCGTCATCATCTCCGCAATGGCCATCGCTCTGGGTGCGGTGGCAGGCTGGTTCCTCTACGACCCCGTCCTCGACATCCTCCAAGAGCCGATCCGCACGATCCGCGACAACGGCGGACGGATGGCCGAGATCAACTTCGCCGGAGTCGCCTCACCCTTCGATCTGAAGATCAAACTCTCGTTCTTCATCGGGCTCTTCCTTTCCTGCCCGATCTGGCTCTACGAGGTCTGGGCCTTCATCGTCCCGGGGCTGAAGCGCAAGGAGAAGCTGTACTCCCTCGGTTTCCTCGGGGCAGCGATTCCGCTGTTCCTGGCAGGGTCGACGATGGCGTTCTTCGCATTGCCCAATGCCGTGAAGGCTCTGACCTCGTTCACTCCCGAGGGCGGCACGAACATCATCCCGGCGCAGGACTACCTGAGCTTCGTGATGATCATCATCGTGGTCTTCGGGCTCGCCTTCGTCCTGCCGGTGCTCATGGTGGGACTGAACATGCTCGGAATCCTGTCGGCGGAGAGGATCATGAAGTCATGGCGGATCATCGTCTTGCTCGTGTTCCTGTTCGCCGCGATCGCCACCCCGACTCCGGACGCAATGTCCATGTTCTTCCTCGTCATCCCCATGATGACCCTGTTCTGCCTGGCCTGGGTGATCTGTGTGCTCAATGATCGCCGACGTAAGAAGCGCCTCATCGCGCAGGGTCTGTGGGTCGACGAGGACGAACTGACCGACGAAGAGAAGAATGACTGATCCCACACCGCTTTCGACCGAGACTCCTGCGGAGGAGTCACTGAGTCCCTCCGCCGCCTATGCCGACTTCAAGGCGCGTGCGGATTTCGCCCGCACCCCCTTGGGACAGTTCATGGAGCGCACCGAGTTCGCCCTCGACGACTTCCAGGTCGAAGCCTGCAGTCACCTGCAGGAAGGGGAGGACGTGCTGGTCACGGCGCCGACCGGCGCAGGCAAGACGCTCATCGCGGAGTTCGCCGTGGAACTGGCCCGGGGCGAGGGCAAACGGGTCTTCTACACCACGCCGATCAAGGCGCTGAGCAATCAGAAGTTCAACGACCTCGCCGAGGTCCATGGGGCAGACAATGTCGGGCTGCTCACCGGTGACACGTCGATCCGCCGCGATGCGCCGATCATCGTCATGACCACCGAAGTGCTGCGCAATATGCTCTACAATGACGTGGCGGGTCTGTCGGATCTCGGCTTCGTCGTCCTCGACGAAGTTCACTACCTCGCCGACCGGTTCCGTGGGCCGGTGTGGGAAGAGGTCATCATCCATCTTCCCGACCGTGTGCAGATGGTGTCGCTGTCGGCGACGGTGTCCAATGTCGAAGAGTTCGGAGCCTGGCTGCGTGAGGTCAGAGGACCGACGACGATCGTCTCGACGAGTCACCGGCCGGTGCCGCTGGTCAACCATGTCCTGGTCGGCCACCGGATGTACGACCTATTCACGCACAGCGATTCCGACCGGATCGACCCGGCTCTCAACCACGCCACCCGCACGCACGGGGGCCCACGGTCGAAACGGGCACGTGCCACCCGGGCGCGTTTCCGCCGCCCCAGCCGCACCCAGGTGGTGGCATCACTCGCCGAGGCGGCGATGCTGCCGGCGATCATGTTCATCTTCTCCCGCAACGGCTGCGATGAAGCCGTCGAACAGTATCTGAGCACGGGCACCGACCTCAACTCCCGCGAAGAGAAGACGATCGTCAACGCTGCTCTCGAGTCGCTGCGCGATGATCTCGCCGACGAGGATCTCGGCATCCTCGGCTATCACACCTTCCGGGAAGGTCTGCTGCTCGGAGTGGCCGCGCACCATGCGGGGATGATCCCGCAGTTCAAACAGCTCGTCGAAGAGCTGTTCTCGCAGGGAATCATCAAGGTCGTCTTCGCCACCGAGACCCTGGCGTTGGGCATCAACATGCCCGCTCGCACCGTCGTGCTCGAGAAGCTCGTGAAATTCAACGGCGAAGCGCATGTGATGATCACTCCGGGGGAGTACACCCAGCTGACCGGACGTGCCGGTCGCCGCGGAATCGACCGCATCGGCCATTCCGTCGTGGTGTGGCACCCGACCATCGAGGTCAGCGAGCTGGCGGCCCTGGCGTCGAACCGTTCCTACGCGCTGAACTCGGCGTTCGGACCGACGTACAACATGACGGCGAATCTGCTGTCGCGGATGAGCTCCGAGGAAGCGGCCAAGGTGCTCGAGACCTCGTTCGCCCAGTTCCAGGCCGATAAGGCCGTGGTCGGCCTGGCGCGGAAGGTGCGCAAGAACGAAGCCACGATCGAGGCGTATGAGAAATCGATGCACTGCGACCTGGGTGACTTCTCGGAATACGCCGGGCTGCGTCGGGCGATCTCGGACACGCAGAAGCAGGAGACCAGGACGAAATCGCGGAACAGGCAGCGCGATATCGTCGAGTCCCTCACCGCACTCAAGATCGGCGATGTGGTGACGATGCCGGCCAAGCGGGTCGGTGGTCGCGCGGTCATCATCGCTCCGATGAGCAACAAAGACGGTATCTCCCGACTTCCCACCGTCCTCACCGAACAGGGCAAGGTGTGGCACCTGCGCCCGCACGAGGTGACCGAACCCGTCGCCTCGCAGGGGCGAGTCCGGGTGCCGAAGAAATTCAACCATCGGCAGGCAGGCGACCGCAGGCAGCTGCTGTCCATCCTCGAGTCCGCCATTCACGATGGCCGAGTTGATTCCGAAGCCCACTGGGAATCGAGCCGACAGCATCATGGCGAGAGCACCACAGTGGCCGAGCTCCAGGCGCAGATGCGGGCACACCCGTGCCACGACTGCCCGGATCGGGAGCTCCACGCCCGTTGGGCCAACCGCGCGGACAAGCTCATCCGGGAGAACGAATCGCTCATCGCCCGCATCGAAGGACGCACCACCTCGATCGCTCTGGTCTTCGACCGGGTCCAGGACGTGCTGCGGGGACTCGGGTTCGACCCCGAGCATTCGACGATGTTGCGTCGGATCTACGGCGAACGGGATCTTCTGGTGGCGCTGACGATCCGGGCCGGGCTGTGGGACAGTCTCAATGAGCCGGAGCTCGCAGCGTTCGCATCGATCTTCGTCTTCCAATCGCGCAGAGACACCCTGACCGCGCATCGGGCGCCGAGCGCCGATCTCAAGGCCGTCTGCGATGAGTCCGAGACGATCTGGCGTCGACTCTTCCACCTGGAAGAGCAGCACGCACTGAATACGACGGACGAACCGGATCGCGGGCTGATCAGACCGATGTACCGGTGGACCGAAGGCAAAACGCTGTCGGAGTCACTGCGGGGCAGCGATATCGCCGCCGGAGACTTCGTCAGATGGGCCAAGCAGAGTCTCGATCTCCTCGGTCAGGTCGCTGAGGTCATCGACCCGCAGACCGCGGTGCGCGTGCGTCGTACGGTCGAAGCGATCCGGCGCGGAGTCGTCGCCGACTCCTGAGCGTCATCGTCTCAGCGACGGACCTTCTTGACGATGTTCTCGATATCGGAGCCGAAGGCGTTCTCCGTCGTCAGGTAGGTCCACGTCGACGACGGACGCTTCAGCCCGTGCGATTCGAGGTCGATTCCCTCCTCGGTGATCGTCGCCTCCTTGATCGTCGCCGTCGAATCGTCGATGACATCGGACCAGAAGGATGAGAAGACGCGGATCGATTCGGTGTTGAACGCTTCGTGCGGCTTCTCCCTGGCGAAGGTGCGCAGGTGGATGCCCTCTCGCAGGTCGTTGAGGAAGGCGAGGTGATCGACCCAGCGTGCGTCGAGGTGGAAGAGCATGACCTCGCGGAGAACCGAGTCGAGCAGCTCCTCCGAGTGCTCCTGCGCGATCTCATCGGCACGGTCGCCGAGTTCCTTGCGCAGCTGCTCGACGGGTTCGTCGGCCTTGCGGATCTCGGCTCGGCGTTCGAGGACGAGCTCACGCTGTTTGGCCATGAGCTCATTGAAGCGCCAGGTGTCACGATGCAGAGCGGTGTTCTGGCCTTCGGCGATGCGCTGAGCGTGTTCGACGAGGCCGAGTGCGCGCTTGGATTCGATGAGCCCGGTCTCATCTCCCTCGGAGACGAAGCGTTGGATCTCGGGAACCCTGGTGACCAGTTCGTCTTCGAGGCTGGTGAAGAACACGGACGTGCCGGGATCGCCCTGACGACCTGCGCGCCCGCGCAGCTGGTCATCGAGTCGGGATGACGGATAGCGACCGGCACCGATGACGAGGAGGCCGCCGGCCTCGGCGACGTCGTCATCGGCCAGTCGGATATCCGTGCCGCGACCGGCCATCTGCGTCGACACCGTCACGGCGCCCGGCGCGCCGGCCTTCGCGATGATCTCGGCTTCCCGGGAATCGTCCTTCGCGTTGAGGACGGCGACGTCGATTCCGCGTTCGGTGAGCCGTTCGGCCAGGGACTCGCTCTCTGCCACCGATGAGGTGCCGATGAGTACGGGACGTCTGCGGGCGTGATTGTCGACGACTTCTTCGACGATCGCGCGTTCCTTCGACTCCTGATAAGTGAACAGGCGATCGGGTTCGTCGCTGCGGATCACTGGCAGATGTGTGTCGATGGGCACGATCTCCAGCCCATAGAATTCGCGCAGATCGTCACCGACGGCCAAGGCGGTGCCGGTCATACCGCACACGGTCTCATAGCCGTGGATGAGCTCTTCGACCGTCATCTGGTCGAGAATCTCCCCGCTGTCGGTGGCGTCGAGGCTCTCCTTGGCTTCGACTGCGGCCTGGAGCCCGTCGGGCCAGCGCTGGAGTTCGGCGACGCGGCCTCGGGAGGAGGAGATGAGTTTGACGCGTCCGTCGACGACGAGGTAATCGACATCGCGTTTGACCAGCGCCCGGGCGTGGAGAGCGAGATTGACGGCGGCGAGCGTCTCGGAATCCTCTCCGAAGAGTTCGACGTCGAGTTCGTCCTCGACCCTATCGACTCCGGCATCGGTGAGTGAGACGGCATGTCGGTCGGCACTGACTTCGAAGTCGGTGTCCGGGCTGAGTCGGGACACGAGCGCTGCGATCGCGGTATCGGTGTCCTGGACGCTGGCCGAACCGGCGAGGACCAGCGGCACACGTGCCTCATCGATGAGCACGGAATCGGCCTCGTCGACGATGACGACGTCGCGTTCGGGCACCCGCTGATCGGCATCCTCGGTGAGGAACCGGTCGCGGAGGACATCGAAACCGACCTCGGTCACCGACGCATAGACGACTTCGGCACGGTAGGCCCCACGTCGTTCATCGTCGGCCTGTGCGCCCGAGATCGAAGCGGATTTCACGCCGAGGAGGTCGAACAGCGGTTTCATCCAATTGCGGTCTCGAACGGCGAGGTAGTCGTTGACGCTGACGACGTGCACGCGTCGTCCCTGCAGTGCGTAGCCGGCTGCCGCCAGCGCGCCGACGAGGGTCTTGCCCTCACCGGTGGCCATCTGCACGATGCTGCCCTGCAGGAGTCCGACGAGCCCTCGCAGCTGAGTGTCGTAGGCTCGTTCGTCGAGGACCCGCTCACCGGCTTCGCGTGCCAGAGCACAGTAGCGGATGAGTGTCTGCTGCTGGCTGCCCGATGCGAAGACCTCACCGGCGGCCTCTGTGAGTTCGGAATCGCTGAGTTCGGAGAATTCGCGCCCGGCCGCGTCCAGATCGTCGGCGGCGCGCTCGAACCAACCTGTCGTCTTCTCCGCATGAGAGCCGGGTCGGTTGAGCAGGCGAGAAAAGAATCCCATTGTCGTCCTTCGTCGTTGGTGCGTCGGTGTCGAGTCTAGCGTTCAGGACATGGGCCACGAACCGTCGACGACGGCCTCGGCGTTGCCCTTCTTCCGCAGCCAGGCCTGCAGTCCTGCCGCCTGTGAGCGCTTCCAATCGGCCTGTGCGGCCATGATCTCATCGTTGCTCAGCGCGGAGATTTCCGTGGACTTTTCGGCCAATGCTCGGGAAATGTCCAGAGCGGCCAGGGCGTCGGCGGCGGCATCGTGGGCGTCGAGGAGTTCGATGCGGTAGGTCTTCGCCGTCTCGATGAGCGTCCGTTTTCCCCTGCGATAGGGGTCGATCTGTTTGTCGACGACGAATGTGTCGACGATCGTCGGGATGATCGAGGCGAAATCGATGTCCGGTCGATGGCGGGCGACTTCCGCTGCCATCACACTGAGGTCGTAGACGACGTTGTGCCCGACGACGACGGCGCCTTCTTCTCGGAGTGCGGCGAATTCTGCACACAGTTCACTGACGACCTGGGCGGCGGCCGAACCGTTGGCGCGTGCGAATTCGGTGGTGATGCCGTGGACGGCACGCGCCGACTCCGGGATCTCGATGCCCGGATCCGCCAGCCATGTGCGCACCTGAGCAGGCGAGTCGACGAAGGCGGCGGTGACGATGCGTGCGGTGGCCGGTTCGACTCCGGTGGTCTCGAGGTCGAAGCCGACGAGCCGTGACTGCACCCACGACGCGGTCCCGGCCGACCGTGGCGCCGATTCGGCGGACTCGGTCGACTTGGGCTGCGCGACCGCGTCGGACTGTGCGGCCGCCTGGGAGGCGGCCTCGTGCGAGGCTGCGGCAGCGTCGGCTCCCGACACGGATTCGAGCGCACTGGTGAGGTTGTCGACGGAACGGCGGATGTTCTGCCCGTCAGCGGCGTCCTCGACCGCGGCGCGGTCAAGGCCGTTCGGGACGCTGTCGAGGTCGATGCCGTGGTCGACGTCGGTCAGACAGCGCATCACCTCGAGCGTCTTGTGCAGGGTCTCTTCGACCTCGATGATCGTTGCGGCCCGCTTCGGGCTGAGGCCACCGGTCTTCACGCCGGCTTTGGCGGCCTTGATGATCGATTCGAGGGAACCGAAGTTCTCCAGCAGGGTCGCCGCAGTCTTCTCCCCGATCCCGGGGGCTCCGGGCAGCCCGTCGGACGGGTCGCCGCGCAGAGCTGCCAGCTCACGGTAGCGGGTGCCGTCGGGCACTCCGTAGGCGTTCGGCAGATCCGCCTGGGTCAGGGCCTCCCACTCGCCGCCCTTGCGGGGCCGCAGAACACTGACGTCGGCGGACGAGTCGAGCAGCGCCAGCAGGTCCCGATCGGGGGAGACGATGATCACGGGGGTCGTCGATTGGGCGGCCATCGTGGCGATGACGTCATCGGCTTCGGTTCCGGCCACCTCGGCGATGGGGATTCCGGCAGCGGTGAGGACGCGATTCATGATCGGCAGCTGCACTGCCAGCTCGGGAGGGATCTCCGTGCCGGCCTCCTCATCTTTGACGCGTGCGGCCTTGTATTCGGGCATGATCGCGGTGCGGAAGGCCGGACGCCAATCGGCGTCCATCGTCGCAATGACACGATCGGTGCCGAAGCGGCGCACCATCTGGGCAACGGTGTCGAGCACCCCGCGCACGGCGTTGACCGGATGACCGTCGGCATTGACGATCGAATCCGGCACCGAATAGAAGGCGCGATAGTACAGAGCTGGCGTGTCGAGCAGAACCAAGGGCTTCACATCAGGTGACGATACCCGACCCTCCTGACACAGGTGTAGCCGCCACGGCCGACGGTGTAGCCTGTCGGCTGTGACTATGTACTTTGGTGGAGATGTTTACAGCAGTGTCGACCCTTTTGCGACGGCACTGGGGCATGCGGACGGAAAGGTCTCGTTCATCGGTTCCGATGAAGCGGCCAAGGCCCTGGACCCGGAGGCGATCGACCTCGGTGAGGACTTCCTCACACCCGGGTTCGTCCACGCCGGTCTGATCGTCGACGAATCAGTCCCGACGGCGGCCGACCTGTACGCGCAGGGGTTCACCCATGTGCACGCGATCGGCAGCGCCGAGCAGATTGCGCAGTTCGCTGCCGACGCCCCGGACGGTCTGTCGATCGTCGACTACCCGCAGCTGGGCTCCGGCTCCGTCGAAGCCGGACGTGCTTCGATCTCCGCGGCCGATCTCCTCACGCTCGAGGATCTTCCGGCGCTGAGCCTGTTCATCCTCGTCGATTCGAACGACCAGCTCACCGCCGTGCTCGAGGTCCTGCGTGCCGATGCCGCTCATGCCCAGCGTCACGGTTACCGTCTGCGGCTGGACTTCGCCGTTTCGGACGAGCAGGTGCAGTCCCTCGGCCGCAGCGGAATCGCCATCACGCTCGACCCCGCGCAGCCGCAGCCCCTGGCTCAGCTGCTCTCGGCCGGGGCACAGGTGTCCTTCAGCCATTCCGAGACCTCACCCTGGGCAGGAGTGCGCAGCGCCGTCGTCGGCGACGGGGGCATCGGTGCCCGCGCTGCGTTCAACGCGGCGACCCGCTTCGCTCATCGCGCGGCCGGACACCCGGAAGGGGGAGTGCTCGCGCCCGGAGCCGATGCCGATATCGTGCGGTGGAAGGTCGACCGTCTCGTCGTCCAGGTCGCCGACCCGCGCGTCGCCGCCTGGAGCACCGATCCGCGGTCCGGGACTCCGGGACTGCCCGAGCTGTCTCCGGACGTGGCTCTGCCCACCCGGGTGGAACTCTGATCCGGACCTGCAGACGCGGGAGGGCCCGCTGACGCCTCAGCCGGGTCAGGCGTGTCCAGCCGACACGCCGATAACTCGAAATTTTCGTTCTTCCGGTTGGGCCTGTGACCTGCGGTTTCAGGTATCAGCCCAGGTCACGGCGATTTTGCGAAGTCTCGATGGGCCACTAGATTCGAGGTGAGCATTCCGCTTGATGCGGGATGGAGTCGGCACTCCCGTCAATAGATAACTCGCTGCCACGGCAGCGTGGTCCGAAGGCGGGGGTGTCGACTCATTGTCTGAGGCGACGACCGCGTATCGTGGAGTGCGTGCTTTCCAAGATTCTTGTCGTCATCCCCACCTTCAACGAACGTCTCGCCCTCCCCGTGACTCTGGCCGGACTGTTCGAACAGCAGCCTGATATCGACGTTCTCATCGTCGATGACAGCTCCCCGGACGGAACGGGGGAGTGGGCCGATGAGCAGGCTGCGGCAGATCCCCGGATCAACGTCCTCCACCGCACCGAGAAGTCCGGACTCGGCATGGCCTATATCGCCGGATTCCAATGGGCGCTGGAACGCGACTACGAGATCATCTGCGAGTTCGACGCCGACGGCTCGCACCGTTCCCTCGACCTGGGGCAGCTGCTCGACGCTGCCGCGGAGGGGCGAGGAGACCTCATCATCGGATCCCGGTGGGTTCCGGGCGGAGAGATCGTCGACTGGCCCAGATCCCGGTTCTTCCTCTCCCGCGGCGCGAACGTCTATGTCAACACGGTCATGGGATTGGGAGTCAAGGACGCAACGGCAGGATTCCGTGCCTACAGACGTCCCGTGCTCGAGGCGCTCGATCTCTCCGACGTCCAGTCGCAGGGATACTGCTTCCAGATCGACATGACCTACCGCACCGTCGAGGCCGGGTTCCGGGTCGCCGAGGTGCCCATCGTCTTCGTCGAACGCGAGCTCGGCGAATCGAAGATGAGCGGCTCGATCATCACCGAAGCGTTCACGAAGGTCGCCGGTTGGGGCCTGACTCGCCGTCGCAATCAGCTGCGTCGTCTCCTCACCCGCACCCCCTAACCCCCTCAATTGCTACCTGACGGCGGCCTAGCAACCTCGCGCGAGGTTGCTAGGCCGCCGTCAGGTAGCAATAAGGGGTGCGGGTCCGTTGACCTGCACCCCTCGTGGGTCCCTGTTGCGGCTGGTTCAGCTCTGGGCCGGCACCTCACCGCGACGGATCGCGAGGCGTTCGTCGAGGAGCACCTGGAGTTCGTCGAAGGACCGGCGTTCCAGAAGCATGTCCCAGTGGGAACGCACATGCTTGACGGGATCGCCGTCGGGCTCGTTGACTCCGACGCGGACGCCGATGCCGTGCATTCCGGAATCCCAGGTCGAAGGGACTTCGGCTTCGATCGAGAACGGCACCTTGAAACGGGTCCCGTCTTCGCATTCGAATTCGACCATCTGGCGGGGTGCCGGCTCGACGCCCTCTTCGGTTTCGAGGCTGCGCGAGCCCAACTGTGTTCCGCGGAGACTGCGTTCGCTCATATCTAAGACCTTCCGACTCGACTGCACACCTTGGACGCAATGCAACAGTCTACCGTGCCCGGATATTCCTCGCCGACAGCCCCGGGGCGGCACGCGCCAATCGACGGGGAGGAACGGGCAGTCAACCCCGGTGATGCGCCAGAACCTCGAGGCCGAGTTCGACATCATCGGTGACGATTCCGTCGACTCCGAGGTCGAGCAGCGACTGCATCGTCGGCGCATCATTGATCGTCCAGACATGAACGAGCAGGCCCGTCCGGTGAGCTCGGGCGACGAAATCGGCAGTGACCACGGGAATCTTCTTGAACGACGCCGGCACTTGCAGCGCGTCGACTCCCGGAGGCAGGGCAGCGGCCCCGTGATCGGGGAGACCCGGCAGTCGACCGAGGGCGAACAGCGCTGTCTCTGTCGTGCCTGTCGACGTGCGCACCCCAGGCAGGGCGGTGCGCAGCCGTCGCAGGGTTCCTGAGTCGAAGGACGCGAGGCGGATCCTGTCAGCGGCATGGAGATTATGCACCAACCGGATCATCGGACCGATGCTGTGAGCGGCCTTGACATCGATATTCCACTGCACCTCGGGCAGCGCGGCCAACAGAGCCTCGAGACGAGGGAGTCGGCCGCCTGCGAGAAGGTCGACTTCGTCGAGTTCGTCAGCAGGGAGTTCGCGGATGGAACTGGACATCCCGGCGATGCGGTTGAGGTCGGCGTCATGAGCGGCGAAGAGGATGCCGTCCGCGGAGGCGTGGACGTCGGTCTCCATCCACCGCACCCCGGCAGCGGCGGCCGCGGCGAATGCCTCGAGGGTGTTTTCGCTCATCCCGGGCCACAGTCCGCCTCGGTGCGCGATGATCTCTGGGTCTGCGATGACCTCCCGCTGGGAATTCATGCTCCAATCCTAGTCAGGGTGTTGATTTCACCGAGGCGCTGTTCAAGGATGGAGTCATGAGCTCACACCGCGAACCCCTCGAACCCGACGATGTCATCGACGCAACCGCGAAGACTCCGACCGAACGCGCACGCCGGGTCGCCGGACGCGCGTACAGTGCAGCGAGCACCGGTGTGAGGAATGTGCGTGAAGCGACATCGACCTCTCGCCTCATCGAAGTCGGCGAGAACGGCGTCAACCGCGCATTGGGAAGCATTTCGCACGCCATCGATGACGCTGTGCGCAGCGGCAAGGTCGAACGGGCCTTCGACCGAGCACAGGAGACCGTGACGACCGGAGCCGACGGTGTCCGGAAACTGGTGACGCGCAAACCTCGTCGTCCCTGATCGGTTCCGTCCGCGAACCGGCTCGACGGATCAGCGAATCGGCAGTGGGCCGACGCTGCCCGTGAACAGAGTCTCAGCAATGTGGCACACCGAAACGGTGTGCCACATTGCTTTTGTAACAGTTCCTTAACTAGAATCTGTGGAGATAACGATCAGATAACTTGGAGCCAATCCTCAAGCACACGGCTGCGAGAGGTCTTCCCCCTGCATCTCCGAGTTGCCGAGACACTCTGTGACGATGACGAGGAACACGACTGTGGGCAGACACTCAGCTCCGAACACCAAGAAGACCGGCTCGATCTTCTCTGCGCTGTCAGCGAAGAAGAAGACCGGACGCCACGCACCCGCCGACCGGCAGAACACCGCCGGGGGAGTGCTGGCAGCGGTCCGCACCCGCCCGGTGCTCTCCGCGTTCATCGTGCCGACCGCC
This sequence comes from Brevibacterium sp. VCM10, assembly GCF_000583215.1. Lineage (NCBI taxonomy): Bacteria > Bacillati > Actinomycetota > Actinomycetes > Micrococcales > Brevibacteriaceae > Brevibacterium > Brevibacterium sp. VCM10. Next base: position 64,768 of record NZ_JAJB01000030.1, on the reverse strand, counting down.
GCAACGGCAGCCGTCGTCGCCTCGAGCCTCGCAATGGTTCCCAACGACTCTTCCACGAGCGGCCAGGTCGTGGCCGAAGCGCCGGCCGTCGCCGTCTCCGAGCCGACGCAGGCCACCGACGAATTCCTGGCCAAAGCGAAGAAACAGGCCAAGGAGAAGCCGGCAGAGGTCACGATCGACACTCATATCGAGACGCCGAGCCCCAAGCCGTCGAAGACTGCCGAGACGAAGGACGAAGGATCGCCCGGTGGCGGAGAGACGTCCGGCGGCGGAGAATCCTCTGGCGACGAGGGATCGTCCGGCGGAGCCGCGGACGAGAACGACGGACCGTCGAATTCCGGGAAGTCGACCGGCGTATCGGGCAGCTGCCCGATGTCCTACTACGGCGGCGGTGACGGATTCGACGGCAGGCAGACTGCCAACGGCGAGATCTTCGATGCCAATAAGCTCACCGCCGCCCACAAGACTCTGCCGTTCGGCTCCAAGGTGAAGATCACGAACACCGCCAATGGCAAGTCCGTGACCGTTCGCGTCAACGATCGCGGTCCCTACCACGGCAGCCGCTGCTTCGACCTGTCGAAGGCCGCCATGGAGGCAGTCGGCGGCGTCGGCGCCGGACAGATCAACGGCAAGTACGAAGTGCAGTGACGCCGTCTGCGGCAGCCGCTGATTGCGGAATCCGCAGGTTCAGCGACGCAAATGCGAGTTTCGAACTTTTTGACCCTATAGGCAAAGGTAATCAGTCGCTGATTCGAGCCTAGGGCTACGGATTGCTCTGTCGCTGCGAAATTCGTATTCGTCTCTTCGACCTTGGTTTTCGACTGTGGGGTAGCTAACCTGAAGCCACCATCACACAGTCTGTCGAGGAGTTCCACGTGTCCGAAGTAGCTCGTGACGTCGTCATCATCGGAGCAGGCCCATCGGGCCTGAGCGCGGCCCGTCGGCTGCGGAAGTCCGGACGCAGCGTCATCGTCCTCGAAGCTCGTGATCGTGTGGGCGGACGTACCTGGACCGAACACATCGACGGGCAGATGTTCGAACTCGGCGGACAGTGGATCTCTCCAGATCAGACCGCGCTGCTGGCTCTCCTCGACGAACTCGGCAAAGAGACCTACCCCCGCTACCGCGACGGCGACAGCGTCTACATCGCACCCGACGGAACCCGCACCGTCTACTCGGGCGAGATGTTCCCCGTGGGGGAGTCGACCCAGGCCGAGATGGAACGTCTCATCGGCCTCCTCGACGAGCTCGCCGCCCGAATCGGACCGAAGACCCCCTGGGATGCCGAGGACGCTGCCGAACTCGACTCGATCTCCTTCCACCACTGGCTGCGAGAGCAGTCCGAGGACGAACTCGCCTGCGAGAACATCGGACTGTTCGTCGCCGGCGGCATGCTGACCAAGCCCGCCACCACCTTCTCAACGCTCCAGGCCATCCTCATGGCCGCCTCGGCGGGATCATTCTCGAACCTCGTCGACGATCATTTCATCCTCGATCGTCGCGTCGTCGGCGGAATGCAGTCGGTCTCCGTGCAGATGGCCGAGCAACTCGGCGGGGACATCGTGCGCTTGCAGCAGCCGGTCCGCCGGATCGAATGGTCGGAGACCGGAGTCCACGTCTCGACCGACGATCTGAGCGTCAGCGCAGACCAGGCGATCGTCGCCGTTCCGCCGAACCTCTACTCGCGCATCAGCTACGACCCACCTCTGCCGCGGCTCCAGCAGATCTTCCACCAACACCAGTCCATGGGGCTCGTCATCAAGGTCCATGCCACCTACGACACTCCGTTCTGGCGCGAGGACGGACTGTGCGGAACCGGGTTCGGTGCCTCCCGTCTCGTGCAGGAGGTCTACGACAACACGAACCACGGCGAAGAGCAGGGCACCCTCGTCGGGTTCATCTCCGATGTCAACGCCGACGCCATGTGGGCCCTGGACGAGGAGACCCGCCGGGCGACGATCCTCGAGGCGCTGGCCGAATTCCTCGGCCCGAAGGCTCTCGACCCGCGCGTGTTCTACCTCTCCGACTTCGGTGCGGAGGAATGGACCCGCGGTGCCTATGCGACCAGCTACGACCTCGGCGGTCTGCACCGGTGGGGGCCGTTCCAGAACGACCCGGTCGGACCGATCCACTTCGCCAGCTCCGATATCGCCGCCGAAGGCTACCAGCACGTCGACGGAGCCGTGCGCATCGGCACCGCCACCGCCGAGAGGATCCTCGGCGAGATCTCCTGACCATGAGCAGCACACAGCCGTCACCGTCGACGAACACGAGCGGACTGAGCGCCAAGGGGCTCTCCGCCGGCAAGATCGGAGCCATCGGGGGAGCCGTCATCGGCATCTCCTGCATCGCCCCGGCCTATACGCTGACTTCAGGATTGGGCCCGACGATCTCCGAGGTCGGGGTGCACACCCCGGCTGTGCTGCTCATCGGCTTCGTGCCGATGCTCCTGGTCGTATTCGGCTACCGGGAACTGAACACGGCGATGCCGGACTCGGGAACCACCTTCACCTGGGCGACCAGAGCATTCGGGCCCTGGCTCGGATGGATGGGCGGCTGGGGACTCGTCGCTGCCACCGTCCTCGTGCTGTCCAATCTCGCGGCCGTGGCCGTCGACTTCCTCTTCCTCCTCCTGTCGCAGGTGTTCTCCGATCCGTCCATCGCCGAACTCACACGGGTTCTGTGGATCAACATCCCCGTCACGATCATTCTCACCGCCGCCGCAGCCTGGGTGTCGTATCGGGGAGTCGAAGCCACGGAGAAGCTGCAGGTGTGGCTGGTCGCTTTCCAAGTGCTGGCGCTGGGATGGTTCGTCATCGCCGCGATCGTGCAGGTGGCGAACGGCACCGCCTTCGACCCGACCCCGGTCTCATTCGACTGGTTCAATCCGCTGTCGGCCGGCGACTTCTCCACCGTCGCGGCAGCGGTGTCACTGTCGATCTTCCTGTTCTGGGGCTGGGACACGGTGATCACGATGAACGAAGAGGCGAAGGATCCGGAGAAGACCCCGGGCCGAGCCGCCATGCTCACGATCATCGCGATCGTCATCATCTACATCGCCTGCACGATCGCCGTCATCTCGTTCGCGGGCATCGGCACCGAGGGGCTCGGGGCGGGCAATCCGGACAACCAGGAATCGATCTTCGCCTCACTCGCCGGCCCGGTCATGGGCCCCTTCGCGGTTCTCATATCCATTGCGGTGCTCTCCTCGTCTCTGTCGTCGCTGCAGGCGACGATGGTCTCGCCCTCCCGGACGATCCTGGCGATGGGCCACTACGGAGCGCTGCCGGAGAAGTACGGCCGTGTCTCCCCGCGGTACAAATCGCCGTCCGTGGCCACCGTCACCTCGGCGGGAGCGGCGATCATCTTCTACGTCGTCATGCGTCTGCTGTCAGAGAACGCCCTGTGGGACACGATCACCGCTCTGGGACTCATGGTCTGCTTCTACTACGGCATCACGGGTCTGGCCTGCATCTGGTACTTCCGCCGCAGCCTGTTCGCCTCGACCCGCACGTTCTTCTTCCGGTTCCTGTTCCCGCTCATCGGCGGAGTGACCCTGCTGGTCATCTTCGTCACCACCGCGATCGATTCCCTCGATCCCGACTACGGATCGGGATCTTCGGTCTTCGGCATCGGACTCGTCTTCGTCCTCGGCATCGGAGTGCTGGCCCTGGGCGTGGTCATCATGATCATCCAATCTCTCTGCCATCCCGACTTCTTCCGTGGACACACCCTGAAACAGGGAGTCGACGAGGGGTGAATGAGCAACTAGTGGCTCTGCGCCGAGTCCGGGACCGCATCGACCGCGAGTTCGACCAGCCCTTGAGCGTGGAGGCCCTGGCCACAGGCGTGCACATGTCCGCCGGGCACCTCAGCCGTCAGTTCAGAGCGGCCTTCGGCGAATCGCCGTATTCGTATCTCATGACGCGCAGGATCGAACGCGCCATGGCCCTCATCCGTCGCGGTGATCTCACGATCACCGAGATCTGCTTCACCGTCGGCTTTTCCTCCCTGGGCACCTTCAGCACCCGCTTCAGTGAACTCGTCGGACTCTCACCGACGCGCTACCGCGACGGTGTCGCCGCAGGCGAGCACCGGCTGCCGACGATCGTGGTGAAGAATGCCCTGCGACCGGTCAGGAATCGAGAAGTCCCACCTGACTGAGCAGTCTACGATTGCTGACATGGACATCTCGATCAACGCCAGCTTCCTGCCGCACATCGATGCGGACGAATCCCTGACCTTCTACCGTGACATCCTCGGCTTCGAGCTGCGCCTCGACGTCGGTGCCGGACGCATGCGCTGGCTGACGGTGGGACCGGTCGGCCAACCCGACACATCGATCGTGCTCACCCCGCCCGTGACCGACCCGACGATCAGCGACACCGAACGGGAGACCATCGAAGGTCTCATCGCCAAGGGCAGCTATGCCGCGATCGTGCTGGCGAGCCCGAACGTCGATGAGGCCTTCGCCGAGGTGGAGGCCAAGGGCGCCGATATCGTGCAGGAGCCGATGGACCAGCCCTATGGTCTGCGCGACTGTGCCCTGCGGGATCCCGCCGGAAACATGATCCGCATCCAGCAGAGAGGCTGAGACCTGTGCACACCGCAGACAGCCATGACCTCATCCGCGTCAGCGGAGCCCGGGAGAACAATCTCAAGAACTTAAGCGTCGAGATCCCCAAACGTCGCCTGACGGTCTTCACCGGCGTTTCCGGTTCCGGCAAGAGTTCGCTGGTCTTCCACACCATCGCCGCCGAGTCCCAGCGGATGATCAATGAGACCTATTCCGCGTTCGTCCAAGGCTTCATGCCTGCGATGGCCCGACCCGAAGTCGATGTCCTCGAAGGACTGACGACGGCCATCCTCGTCGATCAGGAGCGGATCGGAGCGAACCCGCGATCCACCGTGGGTACGGTCTCGGACATCAATGCGAAGCTGCGCACCCTCTTCGCTCGTCTGGCAGAACCGAACCTCGGGTCGACCAACGCCTACTCCTTCAACGTGGCCACGCTGAGCGGGAAAGGCGCGGTGAGTATCGACAAGGGCGAGGGCAAGCAGGTCGAACGCAGGTCCTTCTCCGTCAACGGCGGAATGTGCCCGCAATGCGAGGGAATGGGCACCGCGACGGACATCTCCATCGCCGAGGTGGTCGATGAGTCGAAATCCTTGAACGACGGAGCCATCACGGTCCCCGGGTACAAACCCGGCGGTTGGTCCGTGCGCATGTTCTCCGAATCCGGCTACTTCGACCCGGACAAACCCATCGCCGACTTCGATGAGAAGGAGCGACACTACCTTCTCTACGCCGAAGGCGAGAAGGTCAGGATCAACGGCACGAACATCACCTTCGACGGGCTGATCCCGCGGATCCAACGGTCGTTCCTGTCCAAGGATCGTGACTCGATGCAGAAGCACATCCGGGAATTCGTGAACCGGGCCGTCGTCTTCACCACCTGTCCCGACTGCGAGGGCACTCGTCTCAATGCGGCCGCGCGGTCCTCCCTGATCGCCGGTCGGTCCATCGCCGATGTGTGTGCCCTGCAGATCTCGGACATCACGAAATGGCTCGATCAGATCACGCCGGGGGCCGCCTCGGCGCTGCTGAAGTCACTGCGTGCGGACGTGCGCGCCTTCAACGACATCGGCCTCGGATATCTGTCCCTGGACCGATCGGCGGGATCGCTGTCCGGGGGAGAGGCGCAGCGGATCAAACTGGTCCGCCACCTGGGCTCGTCGCTTACGGACGTCACCTATGTCTTCGACGAACCGACGATCGGCCTGCATCCGCACGACATCCGAGCGATGAACGACCTGCTGCTGGCGCTGCGGGACAAAGGCAACACGGTCCTCGTCGTCGAACACAAGCCCGAGACGATCCTCATCGCCGACCACATCGTCGACCTCGGTCCCGGCGCGGGCAGCACCGGGGGAGAGGTCACCTTCACCGGCACCGTCGACGGTCTCCGGGAATCGGATACTCTCACCGGTCGCCACCTCGGATACACCGCCGCACTCAAGGACACGGTGCGGGAGTCGGCGGGGGCACTGGAGATCCGGGGTGCCGGATCGCACAATCTGCGCGACGTCGATGTCGATGTGCCCCTCGGCGTGCTCACCGTCGTCACCGGAGTCGCCGGTTCGGGCAAGAGCAGCCTCATCGAAGGGTCCCTGCGGGGACGCGATGGAGTCGTGATGATCGACCAGGCACCGATCAAGGGGTCCCGGCGCAGCAACCCGGCCACGTATACGGGGATGCTCGAGCCCATCCGGAAGGCGTTCGCGAAGGCCAACGGGGTCAAACCCGCCCTGTTCAGCGCGAATTCCGAAGGCGCGTGCCCGGTGTGCAACGGCGCCGGGATCATCTATTCGGATATGGCGCTCATGGGCGGTGTGTCGGCACCGTGCGACGAGTGTGAGGGCAAGGGGTTCCAAGCCGAGGTGCTCGAATTCACCTTGGGCGGACTGAATATCCGTGAGGTCCTCGACCTGCCGGTGGATTCGGCTATCGCGCATTTCGGTGCGGGGGAGTCGCGCATTCCGGCGGTCGTGAAGATTCTGAAGATCCTCGCCGAGGTGGGACTCGGCTATGTCAGTCTCGGCCAGCCGCTGACGACGCTGTCCGGGGGAGAGCGTCAGAGACTGAAACTGGCGGTGCACTTGTCGGCGAAGGTCGCCGAGGCGGCGCAGGTGATCATCCTCGATGAACCGACGACCGGACTGCACCTGGCCGATGTCGAGAACCTGCTGCGTCTGCTCGACGGACTTGTCGACTCAGGTCGGACCGTCATCGTCATCGAACACCACCAGGCCGTGATGGCTCATGCCGATCACATCATCGACCTCGGACCCGGTGCCGGACACGACGGAGGTTCCATCGTGTTCGAAGGCAGCCCAGCCGACCTGGTCGCAGGAGAGAAGACGAACGGTTCGCTGACCGCCGAACATCTGGCCGCATATGTGAATGCCTGACCCGCCTGACCGGGGGAGCCGCTGCTTTTCACACTTCGCTCAGAGAGCGCGGAGGCGATTCGGATGCTGAATTCACGGTCTCGGGTTCAAATGCGGCAGTTGATTCGTTACGGTGTATAACGGCTTGGTAACGACCGGGTTACAGAGCCGAAATGCAGTCGTACTTTGGAGAAGACACAGTGAACCTCTACAGCACAAGCCTCCGCAAGGCCGCCCTGCTCGTCGGCGCCGGCGCTGTCGCAGCCGCCGGGCTGACCGGAATGAGCGCAGCGCAGCCGGCACAGGCATCTGAGAAGGGCGTCTGGGACAAGGTCGCCGAATGCGAATCCGGCGGTGACTGGCACATCAACACCGGAAACGGATACTACGGCGGACTGCAGTTCTCCAAGCAGACCTGGAATGCCTTCGGCGGTTCGGGCACTGCGGACGAGCACAGCAAGGAGTGGCAGATCCACATCGCTCAGAAGGTGCTCGAGGAACAGGGTCCGGGCGCATGGCCGGTCTGCGGCGAGAAGGCCGGACTGACGAAGTCCAACGGTGCCGCCGATGACGGCGACGGGTCCGGCGACGACGGCGGTTCGAGCGACAGCGGCAAGGTCGGACTCGGCGGAAATGTCATCGTCGGCAGCTGATCCCGCGCAATGATCTGATGATCAACGATCTGCAGGCGCGGACACGTGCGCTGTGATCGTGATCAGAAAATGCCCGTGAGTGACCCACGCGTCGCTCACGGGCATTTTCTGTCGGTGATCCGGCTCTGGGTATAACGCCGATAATATACATTATGTTAAGCACAGATATGGAGCAACTCCCCGGGGTGTCTGAATACAGTTGAATTCGACGGTTCGCGTTGGGATCCGTCAGTCCGACATAAGGAGACAGAATGGCGACGAGGCAGCCGGCGATGCGAACGACAGGTGAACCCGTCGATGAGGTGCTCGACCATGCAGGCGGCCCCAGGCGCGCCGAGGCCGATCGCCTGTGCGAGATCCGCGCAGAGATCTCCGGCGAAGTACCCGTGGTGTGAGCTTCGCGCAACATCGGGTTCGGTGAGGTCGAGTATCACTATGAGTCCGGACATGGCGGCACAATGCCGGTGCTCGCCTACTCCCCTGCTGCACGCCAACACACGATCTATCTCACCGGCGACTGTGAAGAGCGCGGGCCGAATGGGGCGAATGCTAGTCTGTACTGAACAGTAACTCAGCTCACAGCAGAGGTGCACCCATGAACGCAGACACCGCAGCCGCGCAGAACACCGACTCGGCACCCACCTTCAAGCTCTGGAAGAAGATGCAGGAGATGCCGCTGGGCGGTCGCGTGGGCTCCTGGCTGTTCTCTCAGGCCATCTCCTTCAAGGCACCCTATTTCCGCACCGTGCGACCGCAGATCAGAGAGCTCCGCCCGGGCCTGTGCCGCGTCACTGCACCGAACCGTCGCGGAATGCACAACCACATCGGCACCTATCATGCGATCGCATCGTGCAATATGGCCGAGGTCGCCGCCGGTGTCATGACCGAAGCGACCGTGCCGCCCACACACCGCTGGATCCCTGCGGGAATGACCGTGGAGTACAACGCCAAGGCCAGCAAGGGAGAGATTACGGCCGTCACCCGCCTTGAGGCGATCCCTGAATTCGGCGACGAGAAGTTCGACATGGTCGTCCCCGTCGACGTCATCGACGCTGAGGGCACCGCATTCGTCACGGCACGCATCACCATGTACATCTCACCGAAGAAGCGCTGAGCCATTCCGCCTCCATCCGGTGACGGGTTTGAACCGGTCACCGACCCGACAGCAGCACTCGCTGAGCGGCCGAGGCGCCCTTGTCGAGCGGGCGCGGCGGCCTGTATCCGCCCTCGGCGCCGAGGGCGATGATGAGATCGCCGAGTTCCTCGACGATGAACGCGGCGAGGCTCTCGTCGACCGGCCAATCGTGACCGGTGCCGCGTGAGAGATCTGCGGCATGTTGGGCTAGCTCGAGGATGCGCATCTGCACCAGCTGCGCGCCGGGAATGTTCCCGATCCGATGTGCGACCGGCACCTGCAGATCGCACTCCTCAGCGAGCGTTCTGAATGCTGTCTCGTGAGCCCAGAATGATTCGAGCCTGTCGTTGCCGAGGTGATCGACTCCCCTGGTGGCTTCGACCTTCGCAGTGCTCGCCTGCCCCAGCAGCAGCGTATAGCGGACTCCCTCGCCGATCAGGTGATTGATGAGCTCGGCATTCGTCCACTCTCCGGCACCGCTCGTCCGATTCAGATCGGAAGCACGGACTCGCCGCAGCGTTTCGGACAATGAGATCTTCCGGCCAAACGGTGGCCCTGCCCGTCCGGTCAGTATATGTTGTCCCTGCGTCCCGCGTGATGGTATACCAATGTGACCTGCCACTCGGGCCCCTGCTGCTCGACAATGAAGTGAGGAGCTGACCATGACAGTGGCCAGCGGTTCGGCCGACTACATCGGCCTCGCAAATGCACCGATTCTCTGGATACTCGCGTTGGCGGTGATGGCTGTCGTCGTCGTCCAATCGCTCATCTACATGACCGCCGTGAAGAAGAACGCCGAGTCGGCGGGAATGAGCCAACAGGAGGTCAGGTCGGCCTTCCGCGCCGGTGGTGTCGCCGCAATCGGACCGTCACTGTCGGTGGTCCTCGTCGCCATCGCCCTGCTGCCGCTCTTCGGCACTCCCCCGGTCATCGTCAGGGTCGGGCTCATCGGCTCCGCCGCCACCGAGGTGGCCTCTGCGTCGCTGGCTGCAGGCACCATGGGCGCCAACCTCGGTGATGAGACCTTCACCCGCGGGGTCTTCATCGTGGCTCTCATGGCGATGAGCCTCTCGGGAGCCGGCTGGATGATCTCCACTCTCATCCTCACCCCGATCTTCAAGCGCAGCTCCCACAAACTCGAGAAGGTCAATCCGGCACTCATGTCGATCATCCCGGGCGCGGCACTGCTCGCGGCCTTCGCGGCCCTGACCTTCCGTGAGCTGCCGAAATCGCCGGCGCACGTCATCGCCGTCATCGTCTCGGCAGTCGTGATGAGCATCTGCCTGCTGCTGGCCAAGACACTCAAACAGAACTGGCTGAAGGAATGGGGACTGGGATTCTCCCTGCTCATCGGCCTCGTCGCCGCGTATTTCGCCCACTATGCCGGGCTCGGACTGCCCGAAGCCTGAGGAGAGAATATGTCATCGATCATCACATCACCCTCGCACGCGGCGTTCGAGCGCACCACCAGCCGGTGGGGCTCGATCACGCTGTTCATCGGATTCCTCATCGCCACCTCGGTGCCGTTCTATCTGATCTTCGTCGCAGACGCGAACATCGACCTCGGTGAGATCCTCACGGGGTTCCTCGCCGTGTTCGGCGTCTACGGCGTCTTCTACATCGTCGAACCTCTCACCTACTTCCCGATCCTCGGACCCGCCGGAATGTACCAGGCCTTCATGATCGGCAACGTCTCGAACAAGCTGCTGCCCTCGGCCATCGTCGCTCAGGACGCGATCGGGGCGAAGCCCGGCACCCGCAAGGGCGAATATGCGGCGACGATGGCCATCTGCGGGGCGGCGATCATCCACGTCACCTCGATGGTCATCTTCGTCGGCATCCTCGGCACGTGGCTCGTCACCCTCATCCCCGAGTCGGCCACCCTCGTCGCGAAGCTCTACATCCTCCCGGCCATCCTCGGCGGTGTCACCGTCCAGCTCATCGCGTCCCTCAAGCAGCTCAAGTCGACGCTCATCGCCCTCGGTATGGCGGCTCTGGTCATCCTCGTCCTCGTCCGACTGGTTCCCGTGCTCGCGCCCGGCGACGTCGCGATCGTCGTGTTCCTGACCATCCTCATCACCTGGTTCACCCGCAACAAATCGGTCACGGACAAGAGGTCGGGCGGCGACGGCACCGATACCGTCGGCATCAACTGACGACACCATGCCCCTGTCGCTCAGTCTCCGAGACTGACCCCCGCATTCGAGAATTCCTGCCAAGATGGCACCACACCACTGCCGAAAGGACATCATGTCGCTCAAGCCCGCTCTCCGCGCGTCGATCAGCGCCGATCTCGACCAGACGATTGCCGACTACAAACACTTCCACCGCACTCCCGAGCTGTCGATGCAGGAGACGAACACCGCCGCCGAGATCGCCTCCCGCCTCCACGCCCTCGGACTGACCACCCGCACCTTTGGCGGAACCGGCGTCGTCGCCGTGATCGACAACGGCGACGGGCCCGTCATCGGCTACCGCGCCGACATCGACGGCCTGCCGATCAGCGAGGACACCGGACTCGACTACGCCTCCGCTGCAGAGGGCACTCTGCCCGACGGGGAGACCACGAAGGTCATGCACGGCTGCGGCCACGACACGCACATCACCGTCGGGCTCTACCTCGCCAAGCACCTCGTCACACACAAGGACCTGTGGTCGGGCACGGTCGTCATGATCTTCCAGCCGGGGGAAGAGACCGGCCAAGGTGCGCGGGCCATGCTCGACGACGGACTCTGGGATGAGATCGTGCGCCCCGAAGTCATCTTCGGTCAGCATGTGTGGCCCGGAACGGCCGGCCACATCTACGCCAGCAGCGGCACCGCCATGGCAATGTCCGACTGCCTGCGCGTGATCGTCAAGGGCAAACAGGCGCACGGATCCCAACCGGAGAATGCGATCGACCCGATCGTCCTCGGCGCCTATATGATCACCCGGCTCCAGTCGGTCGTGTCCCGTGAGATCTCCGGCCGCGACATGTCCGTCGTCACCGTCGGCACGTTCCACGGCGGGCTCAAGGAGAACATCATCCCGGACTCCGCCGAGTTCAAACTCAATATCCGCACCTTCACAGAGGAGGTCCGCGCAGTCGTCCTCGACCGGGTCCGCCGCATCATTCTCGCCGAGGCGCAGGCTTCCGGCGCCCCGGAACCGGAGATCGAGGAGATGTATCGGTTCCCGCGCTGCTTCAACGACCCCGACGAAACCGAGTCGTTCCTCACTCACGTCGGAGCCGAGCTCGGTGCCGAGCAGGTCCACCTGACCGAGCCTGCCACCGGCAGCGAGGATGTCGGAGCGTTCGGAGATGACATCGGTGTGCCGTACGTCTACTGGTTCTTCGGCGGCTACTCCCCTGCGAAATTCGAAGGCGGACAGACCCCGGCCGGCAACCACTCCCCGTTCTTCGCTCCTGACGATGTCGAAACCACGCTCGAGACGGGCATCCGAGCCGCGCTGTCAGCAGTGCTGAGCAAGGTCGGAAAGGACCGCGCATGAGTGAGGAGATGCTGTGGTGGTCGACCCGTGAACTGGCCGCCCGGATCGCCGCCAAAGAGGTCTCCGCCCGTGAAGCACTGCAGGTCCACCTCGACCGCATCGACGCAGTCAACCCCGTCCTCAATGCCGTCGTCACCCGTGACGACGAGGCCGCGTTCGCCCAGGCCGAGGCGGCGGACTCAGCGACCGCTCGCGGTGAGAGCTTCGGGCCCCTGCACGGGGTGCCGATGACGCACAAGGACACTCACGACACTGCGGGAATGCGCACGACTTGGGGATCGCCGCTCATGGCCGATCGGGTTCCCGAATCGGATGCGCTCATCATCGCCCGACTCAAAGCCGCCGGGATCACGACGACGGGCAAGACGAATGTCCCCGAGTTCGCCGCCGGTTCGCACACCTTCAACGAGGTGTTCGGCACGACGGTGAACCCCTACGACCGAACGAAATCGGCATCGGGGTCCTCCGGCGGAGTGGGGGCGGTGCTCGCGGCCGGGATCCAAGCCTCCGGGGACGGATCGGACATGGGCGGATCACTGCGTTCGCCCGCATCGTTCAACAACGTCGTCGGGTTGCGACCGAGCAACGGCCGCATCCCGCACACTGCCCCGGGCAACCCCTATGCGTGGCTTGGGCAGAGCGGGTTCATGGCACGCACGGTCTCGGATGTCGCACTACTGATGTCGGTGGCCTCAGGGCCGCACCCCTCGGCGCCGGCATCGATCCTGGAATCGGGCAGAGTCTTCGACCTCCCGGAATTCGCTCGTGCCGCCGACCACTCCCCCGACCTCACCGGTCTTCGGGTCGGATTCAGCCCCGACCTGGACGGACTGCTGCCTGTCGAGGCCGAGGTGAAGGACATCGTCGCCTCCACGGCTCAGGTGTTCAGCGGTCTCGGCGCGCAGGTGGACGCGGAGATTCCGAATCTCACGGACGCCGATGAGGTATTCAATGTGCGCCGTGCCCTCGACTTCGTCGGGTCCTGGGGCGGGCTGTATGAAGCGCACCCGGAGCACATCAAGGAATCGGTCAGGTGGAATATCCGCATGGGCCTCGATCTCACCGGCGCCGAGGTGGTTGCGGCCGAATCCGCACGCACCCGCCTCCACGGTGAGATCGACCGATACTTCGCCGGACACGATGTCCTCGTGCTCACTACCTGCCAGGTCCTGCCGTTCGATGCCGACATCGAATATCCGACGCAGATCAACGGTGTGCAGTTGGAGAACTACCTCGATTGGATGCGGGCCCTGTGCCTGATCTCGGCGACCGGGTGCCCCGCGATCTCGGTGCCGGCAGGATTCTCGGCCTCCGGCCTGCCGGTGGGTGTGCAGATCGTGGCGAAACCGGGCGCTGACGTCGAACTGCTCCGAGTCGCTCATGCCTTCGAATCGGCGACCGGTCACCACCGTCGGCGGCCGGAGCTCTGAGCGGAACGTCGCGCCGGAGTCGGCGCAGCGCGGGACGGACGGGGACAGGTATGGCAAACCTGGGCAGAGTTTGCCGAGCCTTTCCACACTGGAACGGTTCTAGAAAAGGTGTCAGGATATTCTCTAAGCAGGCGGAATGGATCCGCCTCGAACAGCAAAGGAGTAACAGATGCACCTGAGCCCCGCTATGCAGAAGGTCCTCAACGAGCAGGTCACCCTCGAACTCGAAGCCTCGTTGGTCTACCTCCAGCTCTCCATCCAGCTCGACGATCAGGATCTGCCCGGAATGACGCGCTGGATGCGCGCCCAGTCCGAAGAAGAGCAGGTGCACGCCGCGAAGTTCACCCAGCACTGCCTCGACCGCGGATTCGCCCCTCAGATCGGTGATATCGCCGCTCCGAAGGTCTCCGGCTCGCAGCCGATCGACTTCTTCAAGGCCGCTCTGGCGCACGAGGAGAAGGTCTCGGAATCCATCCGCAATCTCTACCGCACCGCCCAGGACGAAGCCGACCTCGACGTGCTGCCGCTGCTCCACTGGTTCATCGACGAGCAGGTCGAGGAGGAGTCGAGCATCTCGGAGATCATCGGTCGCCTCGAGCGTGTCGGCACCGACGGTGCCGGTGTCCTGCGCATCGATTCCGAACTCGGCTCACGCCACCCCGATATCACCGCCGACGGCGAGTGATATTTGCAGACCGACCACTTGAGGCTCAGCGCTCATCTCGAGTCGCGTGAGTCGAGGGTGGGCTCGAATCGAGTACTCAGCGGCCGATCCCAGTGCGGGGTCGGCCGCTGTGCTGTCGGCCCCTGTGACGTCGGCACCGGACTCCGTACTCAGCCGAGCACCGACTGGCCGATGAGGAGGACGACCGGCAGAGTGACGAGCATGATGACGGTCTGTCCGGCGATGAGTGCGGCCATGAGCTTCGCGTCTCCCCCGAGCTGCCTCGCCATGACGTAGCCCGAGCTCGCCGTCGCAATCGACTGGAAGACCAATCCGACCAGTGCAGGCACCGTCGGGACGCCGAAGAGGGCCAGGGCTGCCAGCGACAGGCCCGGCAGCAGAAGCAGCTTGATCGCCGTGGAGGCGATGATGGCCCGGGTATGGGAGCGCAGCGAGAATGTCTGCAAGCCGGCACCGACGCACAGCAGACCGATGGGCAGCGAGGCCGACGCCAGCGGATCGAGAACCGTGGACGCCACGTCGGGCAGGCCCAGCCCGCTGACGTTGGCAGCAGCTCCGGCGACGCAGCCGAGCACGAGAGGATTCGTCACGATCGCCCTCAGCAGCGCGAACAGCGAGCTCGGCCCGGTGCGGAGGAACTCGAAACCGAGACTCGAGACGACGTTGACCGTGGGGACGAGGATCGCTGCGACGATCGCGGCAACGGCGCTGCCCTCGGAGCCGAACAGGCTGCCCGCCAAGGACAGCCCGATATAGGTGTTGAAGCGGATGCCTCCCTGCAGAACAGAGGTGAAGGCGGGAAGATCACGAGCGATGACCCGACGGGTCACAATGATGCCCACGGAGACGACCGCGGTGGGAACGACGAGCGCCGCCGCCAACCGCACGAGCGGGACATGGGCCACATCCACCTCGGCGACGGAGGTGAAGAGCAGCACCGGAAGCAGACAGTAGTACGCGAGCTTCTCCGCGCCCGACCAGAACTCGGGACTCCGAAAACCCGGCAGTCTCTTCAGCACCAGGCCGAAGGCGATGAGCACCGTGACGGGAAGGAGGGCGAGGAGTATGGGAACCAGGCTCACAGACTGAGAATTTCATGAGTTCGGAATCAATTCAAAGTTGAGTGTGTTTGACTCAATGTCGGACCCGAACGAAAGGAAGCACATGGCTACACGTTTCGACCCCATCCGCGACCTCGACCGATTCTTCTCCGAGGTCACCCGCACCCCGAATGCCACCACTCTGCCGATGGACCTCTACCGTGACGGCGAAGTCTTCATCGCCCGCATCGACATGCCCGGAGTCGATCCGAGCAGCATCGACGTCGACGTCGAAGACCGCACGCTCACGGTCCGCGCCCGCCGCGAATCCGAGGTCGCCGACAAGGACGTGAAGTGGCTGACCAGAGAACGCACCAACGGCACCTACGCCCGCCAGCTCACGCTCGGCAACCGGGTGGCCCTGGATCGCATCCGCGCCGACTACAGCGACGGCGTCCTCACACTGACGATCCCCGTCGCCGAGGAGGCCCGTCCGCGGAAGATCTCGGTTTCGCACGCTTCCGGACAGACCGCCCCCGAAGTGGTCGAATCGTCCTCGGCGGACGAACCCCGCTCCCCCGGCGCCGGCAGCTGACTCCGTGAGCGCGGGCCCCACCCGAACGCGGGTGGGGCCCGCTTCGTGCATTCAGCGGCGCTGAAGGAGGTAGGCCAGACACATGTACGGCAGCTCCGCCCTGTCCGGGATCGGATGTTCGACACGGAGATATTCGCGCAGATTCGATTCGACTCTGTTCCGGGTCTTCTCGTCCGAGCGCAGCCAATAGGAGCGTGTGCGAGCGAGGTCGACGATTCCATCGACGGAGACCTCCGTGGCGAATTCGACGAGTCTGTTCTCGTTGAGAGTCAGACCGCTGCCGGGCTGAGGCCGGTACTGGGGCCGGTACACGTCTCCTGCGTGCATGATCCGGCTCAGGCGCAGCACCCAGTCGACACGGACATCGAGCTGGTTGATGAGGATGAGCAGTCGGCCTCCCGGACGGAGGATGCGGGCCACCTCGGCGGCGGCTCTCGACTCGTCGAACCAATGCCAGGCCTGTGCGACCGTGACGAGGTCGAAGCTCTCGGCTTCCAGGCCCGTGGCCTCGGCCGTGCCGACCATGGTGGGCGCAGGATTGCGCTCGAGCGCGGCCGTGTCGGGATCGACGGCGATGAGATCGGTGCCGAGGGCAAGCAGCCGACGGCTGAGGATCCCGGTGCCCGCACCGAGGTCGCAGACCTGCAGATCGGACCAACTCCGGTCCCAGCCGGTCAGCGCCAGATCCAGAGCCGTCTGCGGATAGCCGGGGCGCACCTCGTCATAGACTCCGGCCTGAGCACCGAAACGGCGCCCGTGTGCGGCCTGCGCGCGTGGTCGCACCATCTGCCCCTGCCTTTCACCGAACTTATGTCGGTCGTTCTAGCGACCGCTGCAGACCACTCTAGCGTCGTTGTCAGCCAGCGAGTCGATAGGATGGAGTCAACGGCCCGTTCCCAGCCCTGAGGAGTCAGCATGTCCGCACCGTCCGATCTCCAGTCCCGACTGGATGAGGCCTCCGCTGCCTATGAGGAATTCGCCTCACGCGGCCTCGACCTCGACATCACCCGCGGCAAGCCCGCACCCGAGCAGCTCGACCTCGCCGCCGATCTGCTCACCGCGGTCAGCGGTGACGACGTGTTCACCCCAGGTGGTGTCGACGCTCGCAACTACGGTGGGCTCGACGGGCTCATCGAACTGCGTGAGATCTTCGCCCCGCTGCTCAAGGTGCCGGCGAATCAGCTGCTGGCCGGAGGCAATGCGTCGCTGACCTTCATGGCCCAGGCCCTGACCTTCGCACTCATGCACGGCACAGCAGTCGACGACCGCCCGTGGGGTCGGGGACCGCACAAACTGCTGTGCCCCGTGCCCGGCTACGACCGTCATTTCACCCTGGCCGAATCCCTCGGATTCGAGCTTCTGACCATCCCGATGGACGACGAGGGACCGGTCATCTCCGAGGCGCAGCGTCTGGCCGAGGACCCGGCGGTCAAAGGCATGTGGTTGGTGCCGATGTATTCCAATCCGACCGGAATCACCATCACCGAGGCGCGGGCACGGGAGCTCGCGGCCATGCCGACCGCGGCGGACGATTTCGCTCTGCTGTGGGACAACGCCTATGGGGTGCACCATCTGCGTGAGGACCATCCGGACAATCTCGACATCCTCTCTCTGTGCGCCGAGGCAGGCAATCCCGAACGAGCATGGATCTTCGCTTCGACATCGAAGATCACGCATGCCGGTGCCGGTGTGTCGTTCTTCGCAGGCGGCCCGGCCACGGTCGACTGGATGCGAGCGAACCTCGGGAAGGTCGCGATCGGCCCCGACAAGATCAACCAGCTGCGCCATGTCCGGTTCTTCTCCGAACCCGCCGGGGTCGAAGAGCATATGCGCAGGCATGCCGAAATCGTCGCCCCGAAGTTCGACGCCGTACTTGCGGCGCTGGAAGACGGCCTCGGATCAGATGAACTGGCACAGTGGACCTCTCCGGACGGGGGCTACTTCATCACTCTGACGACGATGGAGGGCATCGCGGATCGAGTGGTCAAACTCGCCGGGGAGGCGGGTGTGAAACTGACGCCGGCCGGAGCCACTCACCCGTACGGACTCGACCCGCACAACAACACTATCCGCATCGCCCCGACGATGCCGACACTCGATGAGGTCGAACTCGCGGCTCAGGGTCTCGTGGCATGCGTGCGACTGGCCAGCTATGAGAAGCTGCTGGCCGGCTGAAAGACCTACGCTGCCTGCAGACTTAAAACAGGTCCGCCCCGAACCGAATGGTTCGGGGCGGACCTGTCTGGTCCATGGTCGCCGGCTCAGTAGTCGTAGAAGCCGCGTCCGGACTTCACACCGAGCAGACCGGCATCGACCATACGCGACAGCAGGATCGGCGGTTTCGCGGCCGGATCACCGGTCTCCTCATACATGCTCTGGGCAGCGTAGAGGCAGGTGTCGAGACCGACGAGGTCGGCGAGCTTGATCGGGCCCATCGGGTGGGCACAGCCGCCGACCATGCCTGCGTCGATGTCCTCCTTCGTCGCGAACCCGGATTCGAGCATCCTCACCGCGCTGAGCAGGTATGGGATGAGCAGGGCATTGACGATGAACCCGGGGCGGTCATCAGCCTGGATCGGGTTCTTCCCGAGCACCTCGGCGACGAACGAGGTCACGGTGTCACGGACGTCGTCGGCGGTGAGGACCGAGGAGACGATCTCCACCAGCGGCTGCACGGGTGCCGGGTTGAAGAAGTGGACGCCGAGTACGCGTTCGGGACGCGCCGTCGACTGCGCGAAGCGGATGATCGGCATCGACGAGGTGTTCGACGCGAGAATGGCCTCCGGGTCGGTGACGACCTGGTCGAGTTCGGCGAAGATCGACTTCTTGATGTCTTCGTTCTCGCTGGCTGCTTCGATGACAAGCTGACGGTCGGCGAGATCGCCGATGTCGGTGGTGAACCGCAGGCGGCCGAGGGTCTCGTCGCGGGCAGCGGCATCGAGCTTTCCCTTGTCCACGGCGCGGGCCAGGGACTTCTCGATGCGGGCCCGACCGGCGGCCGATGCCTCCTCGTTGATCTCACGGACGATGACGTCGAGACCGGACTTCGCCAGCACCTCGGCGATTCCGGCTCCCATGAGTCCGCTGCCGATGACGGCTGTGCGCTGAATGCTCAAGAACTTCTCCTTCTCAGGTCATTGTGGTCGATGGTGTACTTATCGATGTGCTCAGGACATCCGCGCGAGGAACCAGTCGGCCGAGCGGATGGCCTTCATGGCTTCCCGCCGGCGCTGACCGGGCAGAGTCTGGATGTAGACCTGCCCGTCGAGGTGACCCACCTCGTGCTGGAGCATCTGGGCGAAGACCTCCGTGCCCTCGATCTCGATCGGCTGATTCTGCGCATCCACCCCGCGCACCCGAGCGAACTCGTAGCGCGGGGTGGGGAAGAACAGTCCGGGCACGGACAGGCAGCCTTCTTCGATGTCACGCAGCTGCCCGCCGAGCTCGACGATCTCCGGGTTGATGACATAGCCGGTGCGACCGTCGAGGTCGTAGCCGAAAGCCCGCAGGCCGACCCCGATCTGCGGGGCGGCCACGGCCGCACGGCCCTCGGGCCGTGCGGTGTCGACGAGGTCGGCGGCCAGGGCTTCGACGTGATCGTCGAAGACGGTCACCGTCTCACACCTGCTGCGCAGCACGGGGTCGCCCCATAGCCGGATCTCGCGTTCAGGCATCGATCACCACGACGAGGTCTCCGCCTTCGAGCTGCTGGACATCAGCGATGGCCACGCGGGAGACGGTTCCGGCCGTCTGCGTGGTGATCGTCGCTTCCATCTTCATGGCTTCGATCGTGGCAATGGTGTCTCCGACAGCGACCGTGTCACCCTCGTGGACCTGCATGGTCACGACGCCGGCGAACGGGCTGCCGACATGACCGCGGTTGTTCGGGTCGGCCTTCTCCGCCGTCTTGACTTCGCTTTCGACGGACCGGTCGCGCACCTGCAGCGGACGCAGCTGTCCGTTGAGGGTGAACATGACCGAACGCATTCCGCGTTCGTCGGTTCCGCCGATGGCCTGGACGCCGATGAGCAGGTTCTTGCCCTTCGCCAGTTCGACGGCGTGTTCTTCGCCGCCGGTGAGGCCGTAGAGGTATTCGGAGGTCTCGACGACGGACAGGTCCCCGTAGTTCGAGCGCATCGTCCGGAATTCCTTCGTCGGTCCGGGGAACAGCAGCTCGTTGAGCTTGTCCTTCCGCTCCCGGCCCGGTGACTGCAGGGCTTGGGCATCCGCGGGTTCGAGGTGTTCGACGAGCGGCTTGGCGGAGCGGCCGGCGAGAGCCTTCGTGCGGAACGGCTCGGGCCATCCGCCCGGAGGGTCACCGAGGTCGCCGCTGAGGAAGCCGATCACCGAATCCGGGATATCGAACTTGTCCGGGTTCTCAGCGAATTCCTCCGGTGAGACGCCGGCACCGACGAGATGGAGCGCCAGATCGCCGACGACCTTCGACGACGGGGTGACCTTGACGAGGTGGCCGAGGATCGAATCGGCGGCCGCGTACATGTGTTCGATGTCTTCGAACCGCTCCCCCAGTCCGAGCGCCACGGCCTGCTGCCGCAGGTTCGACAGCTGACCGCCGGGGATCTCGTGGCGGTAGACGCGACCGGTCGGTCCGGCGAGACCGGATTCGAAGGGTGCGTAGAGTTTGCGCACCGACTCCCAGTAGGGCTCGAGATCGCTGACGGCGTCGAGACTGATGCCTGTGTCGCGGTCGGTGTTCTCGAACGCGGCGACGAGGGCGGAGAGACTCGGCTGGCTGGTCGTTCCGGCCATGGCCGCCGAAGCGGCATCGACGGCATCGGCCCCGGCAGCGGCCGCAGCATAGAGGGTGGCCAGCTGGCCGCCGGCGGTGTCGTGGGTGTGGACGTGGACGGGCAGATCGAAGTTCTCCCGCAGAGCCGTCACCAGCTTGGCCGTGGCAGCAGGGCGCAGCAGACCGGCCATGTCCTTGATGGCGAGAACATGGGCTCCGGCCTCGACGATCTGCTCGGCCAGGCGCAGGTAGTAGTCGAGCGTGTAGAGCTCTTCGGTCGGGTCGAGGATGTCCGAGGTGTAGCACAGAGCCACCTCGGCCAGCGCCGAGTTCGTTCCGCGCACGGCTTCGATCGCCGGGCGCATCTGCTCGACGTCGTTGAGCGCATCGAAGATGCGGAAGATGTCGATGCCCGTGCGAGCGGCCTCGTCGACGAAGGCGTCGGTGACCTCGGTCGGGTACGGGGTGTAGCCGACGGTGTTGCGGCCGCGCAGCAGCATCTGCAGATTGATGTTGGGCACCGCGGCGCGCAGAGCCTCGAGGCGTTCCCAGGGATCCTCACCGAGGAAGCGCAGAGCCACATCATAGGTGGCACCGCCCCAGGCCTCGATGCTCAGCAGCTCGGGCGTCATCCGGGACACGTGTGAGGCCACGGCCAGCAGATCGCGGGTGCGCACGCGGGTGGCGAGCAGTGACTGGTGAGCGTCACGGAACGTCGTATCGGTGACGCCCAGCGCGGTCTGCTCGCGCAGGGCACGCGCGAAGCCCTCCGGACCGAGCTCGGCGAGGCGGTCGCGGCTGCCGGGGGCGGGAGCCTGCGAGAGGTCGATGTTCGGGAGCTTGTCGCCCGGGCGGATGCGCAGCCCCGGTTCGCCATGGGGCCGATTGACGGTGACGTCGGCGAGGTAGTCGAGCAGCTTCGACCCGCGGTCGGCGCTCACGCGTGCGTCGAAGAGCTGCGGGCGCTCTTCGATGAAGGACGTGGAGAGGTCGCCGGCGACGAATGCGGGATCGTCGAGAACGGCCTGCAGGAAGCCGATGTTCGACGACACGCCGCGGATGCGGAACTCCGCCAGCGCCCGCTTGGCTCGGCCGACGGCCTGAGCGAAGTCCCGGCCGCGGCAGGAGAGCTTCACGAGCATCGAGTCGAAGTGGGGGCTGACGGCGGCACCGGCGTGGACGGTTCCACCGTCGAGGCGCACGCCGGCACCGCCGGCCGAGCGGTAGGCAGTGATCGTTCCGGTGTCGGGACGGAACGAGTTGGCAGGATCCTCGGTGGTGATGCGGCACTGGAGGGCGGCACCCTTGATGCGCATCTCTTCTTGTCGCAGGCCGATCTCTTCGAGGCCGGCTCCGGCGGCGATGCGCATCTGAGATGCGACGATGTCGACATCGGTGATCTCTTCGGTCACGGTGTGTTCGACCTGGACGCGCGGGTTCATCTCGATGAACACATGCTTGCCTGCGCGCGGTCCGTCGGTCTCGAGGAGGAACTCCACGGTGCCGGCGTTCTGATAGCCCAGCGCCTTTGCGAACTTCAGGGCATCGGCGTGCAGGGCGGCCGCGATCTCGGGGTCGAGGTTCGGCGCCGGAGCGATCTCGACGACCTTCTGGTGGCGGCGCTGCACGGAGCAGTCGCGTTCGAAGAGGTGGATGGCGTTCGAATCGTTGTCGGCCAGCACCTGGACCTCGATGTGTCGGGGGCGCTGCACGGCCTGCTCGATGAAGACCGTGGGGTCGCCGAAGGCGCCTTCGGCCTCGCGCATGGCGGCCTTCAGCGCATCCTCGAGCTCGGTCGCCTGAGCCACGCGACGCATTCCGCGGCCGCCGCCGCCTGCGACGGCCTTGACGAAGAGCGGGTATTCCATCGATTCGGCATCGGCGAGCAGCTGCGCGATATCGGCCGAGGGTCGTGTCGAGTCGAGCACCGGAATGCCCGCATTGCGTGCGGCTGCCAGGGCCTGGACCTTGTTTCCCGCCAGTTCGAGCACATCGGCTTTGGGCCCGATGAAGGTGATGCCCGCGTCAGCGCAGGCACGTGCCAGATCGGGGTTCTCGGAGAGGAATCCGTACCCGGGGTAGATGGCGTCGGCGCCGCTCTCCTTCGCCACCCGCAGCATCTCTTCGACACTGAGGTACGCGCGGACGGGGTGGCCCTCCTCGCCGATCATGTAGGCTTCGTCGGCCTTCATCCGGTGTTCGGAGTTGCGATCCTCATACGGGAAGACTGCGACGGTGGAGGCTCCGAGCTCATAGGCGGCACGGAAAGCGCGGACGGCGATCTCTCCGCGGTTGGCCACGAGGACTTTGGAGAACATAGGTGTCTCTCACTTCTGTATCGGCCGCACTGGGCGACTGGTCGACAAGCTGTCGGAAACATACTCTACAAGTGACCTGGAACACCCCTGCGCCCGGGGGTCGACTTTGGACTGAGACGTGAGTCTCGGCGTGGTCGGCACGGCTCGGCAGCCGCCGATACGTTAACGTAGGAGCGTGCTTGTCCTCAGTATCAGCAGCCTCAAAGGCGGAGTCGGTAAGACATCCGTGACGCTCGGTCTGGCCTCGGCGGCCTACAACAGAGGAATTCCCACTCTGGTCGTCGACATGGACCCGCAGGCGGACTCGTCGACCGGCCTCGATGTGCCGACCTCGACGCGTGTCGACATCGCCGATGTGCTCGCAGCTCCGAAGTCCCAGAAGATCCTGTCCGAGGCGATCATCCCCTCCGGGTGGGTCGGAGACCGGCTCGGCCACCTCGACGTGATCTCCGGTTCTCCGCGCGCTGCGGAATTCGATCGGCCTTCACTGTCCGAGCGCTATCTGCGCCGACTCGAAGACGCCCTGACGCGGATCGCCAAAGGCTACCGGCTCGTCCTCATCGACTGTCCGCCCAGCCTCAACGGCCTGACCCGCACGGCGTGGACGGCGAGCAATCGCGTCGCGGTCGTGACCGAGCCCAGTCTGTTCTCCGTCGCGGCCGCCGATCGGGCCCTGCGTGCGACCGATGAGCTGCGGCAGCGCGGTGCCTCCGACCTGCAGCCTCTCGGACTCGTCGTCAACCGGGTGCGGGCCGGTTCGACCGAACACGACTACCGCATCCAGGAGATGCGTGAGATGTTCGGTCCGCTCGTGCTCAATCCCCCTCTGGCCGAACGCGCGGTCATGCAGCAGGCTCAGGGTTCGGCGCGACCGATCCACTCCTGGCCCGGCAAACCGGCTGAAGAGGTCGCCGGCTCGTTCGACGCTCTTCTGGAGCGTGCGCTGCGCTCGGAGAACATCCGGGGCCGACGCGGTGCGGCCCCGGCCAAGAACGGCGCTCAGCAGACCGAGAAGAAGTGAGCGCTTGAGCCGCTGCTCCCCCAGCAGATCGTCGACTGCCGCCCCGAACCCAGGTTCGCGGCGGCAGTTCTGCAGTCGATGAGAACTCTCAGGTCGCGTTCGGAGCGACCGCGTTCGGAACGACCCAGCCAAGAACCGAGGCGGCCCGCTCGATCTGAGCGGGCCGCCTCGGTGATGGTGCAGAAACTCTGTCGGCTGTCAGCCGGACTTGCGTGCGCGTCGTGCTGCGAGTTCGTCCATGGCTTCGAGCGCCGCATCGTCTTCGGGAATGCGTTCGCTCGGGAATTCGGAGAGCGTTCCCTCGACTTCGTTCCAGACGCGCCCCACGGCGATCCCGAAGACGCCCTGACCACCCTGGAGGAGGTCGACGACCTCGTCGGGTGACGTGCATTCGAAGACGCTCGCGCCGTCGGACATGAGAGTGATCTGGGAGAGATCCTCGACGCCGCGGGAGCGCAGGTGCTCAACCGCCGTGCGGATCGACTGCAGCCCGACGCCGGTGTCGAGGAGTCGCTTGACGATCTTGAGGACGAGGATGTCACGGAAGCTGTAGAGCCGCTGGCTGCCGGATCCGGTCGCATTGCGGATCGACGGGGTCACCAGATCGGTGCGCGCCCAGTAATCGAGACGACGATAGCTGATGCCGACGACCTTGCAGACGGTGGGACCGCGGTAGCCGGCCTCTTCATCGAGCACGGGCAGATCATCATCGAACAGCAGGCCCTGGGCCGCTGACGGCATCGGCGTCATGTCGACGCTTTCATGACTTGAGCGGTTCACACCGACTCCTCCTTTAAGTCCCTGGGGGAAGCGAAGGTCGCTTGGAAGGACCGAGAACATAGTCATTCTAGCCCTCTTCCCAGCGAACCTACAGTGGGATTCAACAACTCCAAGTTATTCTGCCGTCCCGGCCAGGACAAACACCCCGAGGTAACAATTTCCGCGTGTCGCTGTTACCGCAGTATTCGAACATGTCACATGGATGTCATTCAGGCGGCTGAGGGTGGGCCGAGGCGAGGAATCAGGGAATCAGGCCGACGGCGACGGCTCGTCGCTGTCGGATTCGGGCGCGCCCCGGCCGGAGGAGCCCTGCGTCTTCGCCTCTCCATTGCCTGTCGCGGCATCGCCGTCCTTGGACGCGCCCGTGGCTGCGTCCTTATCGGATTCCGACTTCTTCGGCTTCGCGCTCGTCAGCAGCTTGGTCTTGACCGTCGACGCATAGGTGTCGACGTATTCCTGCCCGGACAGGCGCATGATCTCGTACATGATCTCGTCGGTGACCGACCGCAGCATGAAACGGTCGACGGGAAGACCCGCATACTTCGAGAAGTCCATCGGTGCGCCGAAGACGACGCCGACACGCCCGAGCTTGGGGACGAGGCGACCGGCCGGCTGCAGCTTGTCCGTGCCGATGATCGCCACCGGAACCACGGGAGCCCCCGACTCGAGGACGAGGCGTGCGATGCCGGTGCGTCCGCGGTAGAGCTTGCCGTCGGGCGAGCGGGTGCCTTCGGGGTAGATGCCCAGGGAATTGCCTTCGCGGAGGACCTTCAGCCCGGATTCGAGAGAGGCCTGCGATCCCGATCCGCCGCCGCGGTCCATGGGCAGCTGGTTGTTGAGCTTGAAGAACCAGCGCGTCACCGCGCCCTTGATTCCGCGACCGGTGAAGTAGTCCTTCTTCGCCAGGTAGACGAAGGGGCGCGGAGCGAGCAGAGGAACGAAGATCGAGTCCATGAAGTGGTTGTGGTTTCCCGCGATGATCGCCGGGCCCTCGGCAGGAAGATTGTCCAGGCCGCGCACCCACGGACGGAAGAGAATACGCAGGATGGGTCCGGCGAGAATTCGCTTGAGAAACCAGTAGAACACGCGCACCCTTCCGACTACGACTCTTTGTCGTCCTCGGCAATCATATATCGACACGAACGGTGAACAGCGAAGTCCGCTGCGACACATCCGTGCCATGCTGGGACCATGGAGATCGATTTCACACTCAGAGCGGATCCGACGGCCGCCTACCGCAGCCGCGGCAACGGCTCGTCCACCGCGGTCCTGTTCCTGCACGGACTCACCGGCTCGCCGGTCTCCTGGGTGCCGATCGCCCGTGCGGTCGAGGGTCGGGGCATCGACGTCAGCGTTCCCCTGCTGCCCGGTCACGGCACCTCATGGCAGGACATGGACGCCACCGGGTGGTCCGACTGGTTCGGCGCGGCGCGCACCGAGCTGGGTCGTCTGCAGGCCGACCATGACAGGGTCATCGTCGCCGGGC
Organism: Brevibacterium sp. VCM10; assembly: GCF_000583215.1. NCBI lineage: Bacteria > Bacillati > Actinomycetota > Actinomycetes > Micrococcales > Brevibacteriaceae > Brevibacterium > Brevibacterium sp. VCM10. The sequence goes on along the minus strand of NZ_JAJB01000030.1, from coordinate 38,432 downwards.
TGTCGATGGGCGGGTCCCTGGCATTGGCGCTCGGCGCAACGGAGGGAGGCCCCGATGAGATCATCGTCGTCAATCCGGCTCTCTTCGTCGACTCCCCCTTCGCTCCCCTGCTGCCGGTCCTCCGGCATGTCGTGCGGACGATTCCGTCGATCGGCGGCGACATCGCCCACCCGGACCGCGACGAGTGCGCTTACGAGCGGACCCCTGTGGCCCCCCTGGCGACGTTCCATCGTGCGCTGAAGACGCTGCGCGACGATCTGTGGAAGGTCGACCGCCCCGTGACCGCAATGATCTCCGGTGAGGACAATGTCGTGAGTCCGCGGACGCTGCGTGCGCTGCGATCGGACCTTCCGCGCCCGCCGAGGATCGTCGCCCTCCGCCGGTCCCGCCATGTGGCGACCCTTGATTTCGATGCGAACACCATCGCAGAGGCGGTCCTGCAGGCGGTCTCCACCGAAACGACCGTGCCCTGTCAGTCCGAGGCCGGGGAATAGCTGAGGCCATGGAATTGCTGATTGAGGTATGAACGACGAGGGCACCGCTTCGACCCCCGACGACGAGGGCCGGGAGGACTGGCGACGAGACGTTCCCGATCCGGAGAGGATCGGGCACGACCGCTCGCGCATCAGCGACGAGGACTGGGACGACCTCGTCCGGCAGATCGCAGAACCCTCGGCGACGACGGGTGATATGCCCGCCGAGGATGTTCGCGACGCCCTCGAAGACACCGAGCATTGGGAGCGCGAACCGGCGGAGCCGATCGGGTGGCGCACCGCTTCGCCCACCCTGGTGCTGTCCTGGGCCGCGGCTCTCGGCGCGGTCGTTCTCCTGCTCATCGGCATCATCTTCTTCAGGCCGCTGCCCGGGTGGTACCTGCTCATCGGTCTGGCTGTCGGCATCGGCGGAGCGGTCGGTCTGTTCTTCCATCTGCCGAGCCATCGTTCCGCCGACGACGGCGACGGATCCTCGGTGTGAGCGATGCTGACCGCTTCGTGTCAGCGTCACCTGAGAGACTGGGCATCATGACCGTCCCCTTCGACCGCGCACCCAGCGCACTGCACAACACTCAGCTGTCCTTCGACAGCCTCGGAACTCCCCTGTCCGACGTCACCTTCGTCATCGTCGACCTCGAAACGACAGGCACCCGAGCCGGGCAGTCGGAGATCACCGAGATCGGCGCGGTCAAGACTCGCGGCGGCGAGGTCATCGGCGAGTTCCAGTCCCTAATCAAGCCGGAACACTCCGTGATCAGCCCGTTCGTGGCCCGGCTCACCGGCATCACTCATGCGATGGTCGATGACGCACCCCCGATCAGCTCGGTTCTGCCGAGTTTCCTGGAATTCTCCGTCGGTGCGGTGCTGGTGGCACACAATGCGCCCTTCGACATCGGATTCCTCCGCTCGGCCTGCGAACGCCTCGACTACCACTGGCCGGCGCCCACGGTCCTCGATACCGTCACGCTGGCCCGGCGCGTCGTCGGCCGCGACGAAGTGCGCAACCACAAACTCTCGACGCTCGCCGCTCATTTCGGCACCCAGGTCGAGCCCGATCACCGTGCGCTCTCCGATGCTCGTGCCACCGGCGAGCTCCTCCACCACCTGTTCGAACGATTCGGCGGCTACGGTGTGACGACGCTGGAGGAGCTGTCGACCGTCAGACAGTCGGGGTGGGCGAAGCGTCAGGCGAAATCCCATTTGGCCAAGGACGTTCCCCCGGAGCCCGGCGTCTACATGTTCCTCGATGGCACTCGCCGGGTGCTCTACATCGGCAAGTCCGGAAATATGGCCAGGCGGGTGCGCGGGTACTTCAACGCCTCGGAGAACCGTGGCCGCATGGCCGAGATGATCACCGCGGCACAGGAGGTCAGCTGTCTGCCCTGCGCCCACGCGCTGGAAGCCGAAGTCCGCGAGATTCGTCTCATCGGAGAGCTGGCGCCGCCGTACAACCGACGGTCGAAGAACCCGGAACGCAATTCGTGGATCGTGCTGAGCGATGAGCTCTTCCCCCGACTGTCGGTGGTTCGGGCGAACTCGGCGCTCGAACGCTCACCCGCCCCGCCGCTGGGACCGTTCCGGTCACGGAAGTCGGCGCAGGCCGTCAAGGAACTCCTCGACACCCTCTACCCGGTCAAGAGGTGCACGGCGACGATCACGCAGCGCAGCCTCGGCGAACATCGTCCCTGTGTGAGTGCGCAGGTGGGTCAGTGCGGCGGTCCCTGCGCTGGGATCACCGATGTCGATGACTATCGGAGTTCGATCCGCGAACTCTTCGCCCTGCTCGGTGGGGACCTGTCCTCACTCCAGCGCTTGGCCGCTGAGCGGATGCAGCGACTGTCCGGAGAGGCCCGGTTCGAAACGGCCGCCGAGGTCCGTGACGCAATGCGTTCGGCGGTGTCCATCGCGGCACGGGCCGAACAGGTCACAGCCCTGCGGAGAGTTCCCGAACTGATTGCGGCGGCCCCCGGTTTCGACTCCGGCTGGGACCTGGCGATCATCCGCCACGGGAAACTCGCCGGTGCCGGCCATGTGTCGACCAGGCAGGCCATGGGAGATTCCCTGTCGGCGCTGCATTCGACGGCCGAATGGGTCCCTGCCCCCGGAGCGCTGCCGCAGGAGACGGACTCGCTAGCGGAGGAGTCGCGACTGCTGGCCGGCTGGCTGGAGACCGCCGAGCTCGTCTCCGTGACTCCCTCAGACGGTCATGGCTGGTCGCTGCCCCGGCAGGGAGCGACCAGCCACGCTCACAGCTCAGGAGCGGTTCGTCTCAGCGACCCTGTGTGAGACGTCGATGAGCTGCTGGAGCTTGTCCGCACCGCCCCCGTTGTCGATCGTTGCCACCGCAGTCTCGAGTTTCTGAGCCAAACGCTCGGTGAAGGAGCCCACAGCCGAGTCGTCGGCGGCCACGAGAGCCGCCGCGGCGTTGATGGCCACGATGTCGCGCACGGCGGATCGCTCGCCGTCGAGGACTGCGCGAGTGATAGCAGCGTTCTCATTCGGGCCGCCGCCGCGCAGATCCTCTTTCGTCGCCCGCTCGATGCCGAGGTCGAGAGCGTCGAACGATGTGTGTTCGATCTCTCCGTGCCGGACTTCCCAGACATCGTTGACTGCGGTGTTGCTCAACTCGTCGAGACCGTCACGTGACCGGAACACCACCGCTTGGTGCCCGCGCTTGGCCAGGGTGCCGACGACGAGCGGAGCCATCTGGGCATCGGCGACGCCGATGGCCGTGTGCCGAGCCCGTGCCGGGTTCGTCAGGGGGCCGAGGATGTTGAACGCGGTGGGGACGTTGATCTGGCGCCGCACCGCGGCGACGAACTGCATCGACGGGTGGAAGACGTTGGCGAAGCAGAAGGCCAATCCGACCTCTTGGGCGATCTGACCGGTCTGTTCGGGGGTGATGTCGAATCGCACCCCGAGGGCCTCGAGCACATCGGCCGATCCCGACGCCGAGGATGTCGCACGGTTGCCGTGTTTGACGACTCGCTGCCCCGTCGCGGAGATGATCATCGCCGCCGTCGACGAGATGTTCGCCGTCTTCGCTCGGTCGCCGCCGGTGCCGACGATATCGACGGAGTCTTCGAGCCCGGGCAGGGGAACAGCGTGGTCCATCATCGCCGCCACGAGGCCGGCGATCTCTTCGACCGTCTCGCCCTTCGTGTGGTGCGCGGCGAGAAATGCGGCCATTGTCACATCAGGGGTCTTGCCCGACATGATCTGATCCATCGCCCACGCTGCCTGGTCACCTTCGAGGTCCTGTTGATGCATGAGAGCCATGAGCAGATCCGGCCAGTTCTCAGCGGCCGCAGAAACCGTGGTGCGGGCCTCGGAAGCCTGGACTGCCGAGGTGGTCATGGGCTTGGAATCGGTCATCCGTCTGAACTCTCACTAGGTGTTTCCGTCGCCCCGAACCATGGGGCGGACCTTACCTGCGGCATACTATCGCGTCTGCGACACGCGGGCGGAAGCGGTCTCCGAATTGAGATTTCGGCACCAGATCGCGGATTTTGCTACGTCGTGTAGAAATTTCTTTCTCGAAACCTGGGTAAAAGATGAAAACTCACCCCGAGACGGGTAATAATGGGGGTGTGTCAACTGCCACTGCATCTCAAACAGCGCCAGCACATCCGGTTGTCAATCGTCCGAATGTGACCACGGTGGGCTTCATCGTGTTCCTCGCGAGCGACCTGATGTTCTTTGCCGCGCTCTTCGCCATGTACTTCACCCTCCGGTCAGTCGTTCCGGAGCTGTGGGAAGCGAGGACTCCCGTCCTCAACATTCCCTATGCTCTCGGCAACACGTTGATCCTGGTCTCGTCATCGTTCACCTGTCAGATAGGTGTGTTCGCAGCCGAGCGGTTCCGCCCTCGACGAACCGGGTCCCTGTTCAATATCGCCAAATGGGGAATGATCGAGTGGTTCTACCTCACCTTCGCTCTGGGTGCGATCTTCGTCTCGGGACAGGTCATGGAGTACGCGACCCTTGTCAGCGAAGGCATCTCAATCAGCTCTGACGGTTATGGTTCCGTCTTCTACCTCACCACGGGCTTCCACGGCATTCACGTGACCATCGGACTCATCTGCTTCCTGCTCGTCATCGGACGTGCCTACGGAGCCAAGAAGTTCGGTCAGCATGAAGCCACATTCGCAATCTGCGTGTCCTACTACTGGCACTTCGTCGATGTCGTCTGGATCGGTCTGTTCGGCATCATCTACCTCCTCCAATAGGCGGACTGAGATGCTCGGCCCCCAGGACTCACAACACTTCAAGCAAAGGACGATCAAGTGAAGCTTCTAGCAGATCGCCGCAGACATCCCATGGCGCTGGTCGCGCTGCTTCTGGTGGGACTGCTGCTGACCGGCGGAGCCTATGCACTCTTCACGCAGACTTCGAGCGCCAAGGCGGACACAGCCAGCGCCTCTGACATCGAAGAAGGCAAGAAACTCTTCGCGGCCAACTGCGCCACCTGTCACGGCATGAACGCCGAAGGCTCGAAGGCCGGCCCCGGGCTCATCGGAGTCGGCGCCGCTGCTGTTGACTTCCAGGTCGGCACCGGTCGCATGCCGCTACAGGCCAACGGCCCGCAGGCTCGTGTCAAGGAACCTCAGTTCGATGATGAGCAGACTGCTCAGCTCGCTGCCTATGTTGCTTCGCTCGGCCCAGGACCGGCAATCCCCGAGGACGAGTACCTCGATGCTTCGAAGGGCGACCCCGCTGCCGGCGGCGGTCTGTTCCGCACCAACTGCGCCATGTGCCACAATGTGGTCGGCTCCGGTGGTGCTCTGACCCGCGGCAAGTACGCACCGAACCTGTCCGAGGTCTCGGAGAAGCACCTCTACGAAGCGATGCAGACCGGCCCGCAGAACATGCCGATCTTCAACGACGCGAACCTGACTCCCGACGACAAGCGCGATGTCATCGCCTACGTCAAGGAAGTCTCGGACAATCCCTCCCCCGGCGGATTCAAGCTCGGATCCCTGGGACCAGTGGCTGAGGGTCTGTTCATCTGGTTCTTCGGTCTTGCTGCCGTCATCGGTCTGACAGTGTGGCTGTCTTCGAGGGCCAAGTGAGTCCGACTGTGTCGTTCACCATCAATTACGAGAAAAGACGGGGAATTCAATGACCTCGAAAGAGCACTCCGGCGGCGGCAGCCAGCTCGAGGAGTTGAACGGGTTCACGAACCCGGGCCTGCCCGAGCACAAACCGCGCCTGGCCGACTCCGACCCACGCGCCGAAAAGGTCGCCGAACGACAGGTGGCCGCCTGGTTCATCCTCTCGATGATCGGAACCATCTGGTTCATTGTGGCCTACTTCCTGTTCACTCCGGGCGAATCGATGCAGAGCATCCGCCTCCACAACATGTTCGTCGGCCTCGGTGCCGCTGTCGCGATGTTCTCCATCGGCTTCGGTGCTGTGCTCTGGGCCAAGAATCTCATGAGCGACCATGAGGGCATTGATGAACGTCATGACATCGGCGGCAGCGAAGAGGATCAGGCGATTGCGCTCGAGATCCTTCATCAGGCCAAGGAGGAGTCGGGCATCGCTCGTCGTCCCCTGCTTCGCAACACTCTCATCGCCGCGCTTGCGATCGCACCCCTGCCGGCTGTCCTCGTCTTCCGCGATCTCGGTCCGCTGCCGGGTGACAAGATGTTCAACACGCTGTGGCAGAAGGGCACTCGCCTCATCCGCGATGTCGGCGGCATCCCCTCGGTCGAGTCCGAGCGTCCGATCAAGGCTGATGAAGTCACGATCGGGTCGGCCTACCACGTCCTGCCCTCGGGCATCGGCGACGAAGAGGCCAGTGAGCATCCGCTGAACGAGAAGGCGAAAGCGGCCGTGCTCCTCATGCGCATCGATCCCAAGGAACTCAAAGAGGATCCGGACCGCAAGGACTGGTCGCACGACGGAATCGTCGCCTACTCGAAGATCTGCACCCACGTGGGCTGCCCGGTCGCTCTGTACGAGCACCAGACGCATCACCTGCTGTGCCCCTGCCACCAGTCGACCTTCGACGTGACAGAACACTGCAAGGTCATCTTCGGCCCGGCCAAACGACCGCTTCCTCAGCTGCCCATCACCGTGGACAGCGAAGGCTACCTGGTTGCCCAGTCGGACTTCCCTGAGCCTGTCGGACCTACGTTCTGGGAGATCAACCACCCATGAGTACTACACAGCCAACCACCACCATCGGGAAGGCGGCGAACTTCGCCGAAACCCGCGTCGGGGCATCCGTCCTCGTCCGCGAGTTCGGTCGCAAGATCTTCCCCTCCCACTGGTCGTTCATGCTCGGCGAGGTTGCTCTCTACAGCTTCATCATCGTCGTTCTGTCCGGAACGTTCCTCACGTTCTTCTTCCAGCCCGCCATGGGCGAACTGCACTACGATGGACCGTGGCTGCCCCTGCGCGGCGTCGAGATCTCCGAGGCGTACGACTCCACCCTGGCGATCTCCCTCGAGATCCGCGGCGGTCTGTTCATCCGACAGATGCACCACTGGGGCGCCCTGCTCTTCGTCGCAGCACTGAGCGTGCACATGCTGCGCGTGTTCTTCACCGGCGCCTTCCGTCGCCCACGTGAGCTGAACTGGGTCGTCGGCGTCCTGCTCGTCATCATGGGCATGGCAGCCGGCTTCACCGGCTACTCGCTGCCTGACGATCTGCTCTCCGGCAACGGACTGCGAATCATCGACGGCATCCTCAAGTCGCTGCCGCTCGTCGGAACCTACATCTCGTTCTTCCTCTTCGGCGGCGAGTTCCCGGGCATCGACATCGTGGCCCGTCTGTACACCCTGCACATCATGATCGTGCCGGCCCTGCTCATCGCGCTCATCGGTATCCACCTGATGTTCGTCGTCGTCCACAAGCACACCCAGTACCCGGGTGCCGGCAACACCGAGAAGAACGTCGTCGGAGAACCCGTTCTCCCGACCTTCGCGGCCAAGGGCGGAGGATTCTTCTTCCTCATCTTCGGACTGCTCTCGCTTATCTCGGCTCTGTTCACGATCAACCCGATCTGGAACTACGGTCCCTACGACCCTTCACCGGTCTCGGCCGGCACCCAACCTGACTGGTACATCGGTTGGGCGGACGGATTCCTTCGTATCGTTCCGGGCTGGTTCGAGTTCTATATCTTCGGATGGCCGATCTCGCTCAACATCAACAGCGCCGTGATCGTCATGGGCGGCGTGTTCGCAGTCATGTTCATCTACCCGTTCTTCGAGGCATGGCTGCAGAAGGATCATCGGGAACACCACATCCTCGATCGTCCCCGTAACAATCCGACTCGTACCGCCATCGGCGTTGCAGGAATCATCTTCTACTGCAACATGTGGGCGGCTGCATCGGGTGACATCATTGCAGTGTTCTTTCAGATGTCGCTCAACGACATGATCTACATCTTCCGATTCCTATTCTTCTTCGGACCGATCATCGGTTACATCATTACCAAACGTATGTGTCTCGCGCTTCAGCGCAAGGACCGTGAGATCGCTCTGCACGGACGGGAGACAGCCCAGATCATTCGTCTGCCCCACGGTGAGTTCCTTGAACGCCACGAGGCTCTTCCTCCGCATAAACTGTGGAAGCTTACGGCGTTCGAATCTCCGAGTTACATCCCTGCGGAGCCGAATGCAGAGGGCAAGATCACTGGAACAGAGAAGCTGCGTGCGCGACTCTCTCGGTTCTTCTTTGAAGACCGTGTGGCTCCGGTGACGAAGCAGGAGCTCGAAGCTCCTCACCACAACAACGCTGCCCTCGAGGGTTCGGACAACAAACAGCTCGGACACTGATCGGTCCTTTGATCAGTGTTTCAGGGGCTCAGCGGTTCAACTGCTGAGCCCCTTTCTCTATTCGTTCCTTCGTTGAACCAGGGCATTCCGTGCTCCGGCTTTACCCCCAGAAGGGCGCTACCCGGCTATTCTGTCTCGCCTGCAGTAGGCCAGTCACAGTCTGTTCGGTACATGATAGGCGCACCAACAGTGCTCGTGCCCAACTCAATTCCCGCTCCGCTCGCTGCATTCCACAATCTGCAACGTTAGGTTCCTCAGACTTGGTGCCTAACGGCTGCCCACCCTGTCAATGCATTCTGAGGAACGCGCAGAGACATGCCATGTGCTCCGCCGCGTCTATGTCCTCGGTTCTTCATAGCCCTCACGATCGGTCCGGCCTCGGAGATCCTGATCTGTCTGGAAGAACTCAACCTATCTTCTGTTCCGATTTCATTATGGTTCAGGAATGGACGAATCTGTGGAAGGTGCCTATTTCGAGATTCGGTCGAGTTCCTCCGCAGAAGACATTCCGAACCTCGCTTCAGAGCTTCGGCAGCTATCTCAGCGCCGCCCAACTCGGTCCGCAACCTACGGTTCTCTGCTCTCAACACGACCGATTCGGGTAAGCTGATGAGTCACCCCGGAGATAATCGAGGCTGGCAGATATCGAAGCCATTGCATGCCGAGGTGACTCTTGGCACCCTGCACACGCGGGTCTGCCAGCGTCGAAGAACCGGCAGCGGCCTGTCCGGACCGGAGCATCGCTCGAATGGCTTGGTCCAATATCGGGTGATTCGAATTACGGGGCCTCGGCCGACTAAGATTCCGTCACGACTGCCGGGTCCAGGGGTGATTCAAACGGTAACGTTTTCGCCGAGATACTGAACTCACTTTACAAAGTCGACCAGATCCGGAGCAGAGTTTCGTGTATTGGCATTGATGCTATCGAGATCGCCAAAGCGTTGTAGATGGACAGTCTCACCTCGTACAGTTCACAAAGAGCACTCGGCGGGGCCAATCCCTATGACTTTCGAGTAGGACTATGTCATTTCGATGCCACGGGCTTCGCAACGCGAGCGCGGACCGATGTACTTCAGGTGGAAAAGACGCCATCGACCGCGGAGGCTAGGCAATCCGCGCGGACGTAGCGGTCGACGATGACTGCGAGTTACTGCCGATCAGTCAGCTTGCTGCCGAGAGACCGTATCGGCTTGCCGCCGCTGCGTGTGAGCTTCAGAAGTCAACCGATTCAGTGTTGCTTGTGCAATCTGTCATGATCGTTCAGACTCAAGAGATACTCATTGTAAGAATCCATTGCCGCGTCCTCGCTGGACTGTTTGATTTTGTGTGATTTCTGTTCCTGCGCAAACCAGCGAGCCAGGCAGATAATCAGCACAAGGAACAATGGCATTTCGGCGTAAGTCCACAGAAGCGCACCAGCAACTGCTTGGTCGTACACGGGATCGATTCCATTAGTCGCCACTGCATACTGATCGAATATGGGCCGTCCGATTCGCAGGAAGGTCAGTCCGAGTACGGCGTGAATCTGAAGTTCGATTGCAATGTCAATGAATCGAGAGGGGAAGGATTGCACTCGAGGCAGCGGATCAACCGACCAAAGTGGAACAGCGGCGAGGATTCCGCCGAAAAGGAACATCGCCAGAAGAGCGTCCATTCCAGCGCGCGTCGACACGAATGTGCTGACCGCGTCGCTCAGGTACAGAGCGGGAAATGCCAGAAGCGCTATAACGATTGGCACTGCGGGATGGAGCAAACTGCTTGTCCATTTCGAACGTAGGCCGCCGATCCCCACCCGGAGGATGAAACTGCCGAATCTACCGTGTGGCATCGACCGAAGGAGCAGCACACCGGGAGCTCCGGTAAGCAGAAGCGGGGGGACCATAGTCATTAAGGTGATCTGCTGAAACATCAGTGCGGTCAGCGAATGCGGCGCAGCTGCGTTCACTCCCAAAGTCGCTACTAGGAATGCGATAACGCAACCCAAGACAAAGGAAAGCACGCGGGCCGGATTCCAAAATCGACGTTGAGACCACAGCCTGAATGTACCTGCCAGATAGAGCGCACACAGAACCGCGGAAAGAGCAGCGATGATCCATGACGCAGAAGTGAAGTCGAAACGGAGCCAAAGCGGCACCTGTTGCACCAAGTCAGCAGCGTCGTTCACTGTTCCTCGTCTTTCAATTGGCCCTGGTGATGCCAGTATAGGCTCAACCAAGTCGAACTCAGAAATCAGGTACAGAAACATAGCCGACACAGTGAAGCCACGAAAAGGACTTATCTGTCATGCCCCAAAAGAAGTACCCATAAGGCTTCGTAAGAGAGCAGACCGCAGCATGGTCCTTCTCGAAACCGACCCTGTTGCCCGACGCGGCAGCGTCTGCCATATCGACGAACAGCTCTCTACACGATCCCGGAATTGTTCTCCGGTGCCGATCGAACGACTGTCGAGAGACCTCGGACTGCACCGTATAGGGCCGTCCACGGCTTCGAACACCGAGAGGTCAGAGCAGTGTGACCGATTGCATTGATCGGTACTTCGCCACTTTCGCTACTGACCGGTGGTAGGAGCCTGACATCACCTATGTGCACGCATCCGCCGGGTGGGTCTACTTCGCGTTCGTCACCGACATGTTCGATCGCGAGATCGTCGGCTGGCAGGAATCGAGGTCAGTGCACACCGAGTCGGCTCCTGATGCCCTGCAGAAGGGGATCTATCAGAGTCGAGGTCCCAGTGGCGACCTGTGCGGGCTGGTACAGCACTCGGATCGCGGAGGCCAGTATCGGGCAATCCGCCATGACGATGCCCTGACCGAACAACTCGCCGTCGCGTCTGCCGGATCGAGGGGCGATTCAGACGATAGCGTCTTGCGAAGCCTCGAACTCGCTGTATAGGCTGAGTGGATACGGAATAGCAACCCGTGGAAAGGCATTGATCATGTCGGGCTCGCCACGGCGGAGCGGGCGCACTGGTCCACCACCTATTGACCACACGGTGCGCTAGGAGCAGCGACTCCCACAGCGTTCCGAGCTGACCCTCACAGCACGATGCCACGGACCGCGTAACTCGTGTGAGAGTCATGAACTCCAAGTAGAAGACTCTCCATCAAACCTGGGGCTAGACAAACTCGTCGGCGCAGATGTAGCAGTCGCGGGGCGAAATCCTGGCATCCATCGAGGAACTGGTCCAGTCGCATCCGCGTTTCGAGCTCCAAACGTCGATGCCGGCGGACGGCGTCAGGGCTACTGCGAGGATTCTGACCGAGATCGTGGGTAAGGACTTCGAATCAGCCGGACACCTATCATCGTATGCCGGACTGGCACCGACTTCGCAGCGGTCAGGGGCCGCGGCGACCATACGTCCCGCTGGACCAACAAGTTCCCCAAACGAGCCTTGTTCCTGTCCGCGTTCGCGGCACTGAATGACCCGTTGTCGACGGCGTCTACCTCCACACCCCCGAGGCGGTGCCAGCTGCCTGAGCAGTCCGGTCGCGAGGTACCTGATCAATTCGGGAGTAGGACCCCGATCCGATTACCCCTGCCATCGAGTCCGACTCGAAACTTTCGAAGAATCACACCGATGCCTCATGAATCAAGGCATAGGGGCACCTCCACAAAAGCGTGGACCTCGAAGACTGTACAGCCCGCGCGCCTTAGTCTCAACCCCTGAAGAAGCGAGAAGCCTGTCGATTCCGGAGCGAAAGGCACCGTGGCCCGAACTCTATGCAAGTTCGGGCCACGTGGGCGAATCAATTGTCAGTTGTTTCCGTTCACGGCGACAACTTCAGTGAGCGAAGTCACCGCGGTCATGTTCATAGATAAGGCCGACGAGTGCGACGATACCGAGCACAACACCGAACGGAACGATCCACCAGCCCATAGCGAATCCGTAAAACGACACTGCAGCCGCACCCGCGCTGACGATCGGCCACCAGCTCCACGGACTGAAGAATCCGTAGTCAGCGTCGGCGTCGGAGATCTCCGCGTCGTCGTTGTCCTGAGGTTGGCGCCCGACGCGACGATCTGTCAGCCAAAGATAGACGCCGATCATCAGGGCCATCAGCCCGACAAGGAGGAGTGCCGGGAATCCGACGAGTTCGCTGAAGTCGGTGAAGAAGCCGTAGAAGATACCGACCGCGATGAAGAACAGACCGCAGATGTTGAAGACGTAGATCGATGACTTCATTTGGCGTTGTCTCCTGTGAGCTGGGGTTCTGCCTGACCGTGACCGCTGTACTCAAGCAGCTCGGGGTGGTTGAGGTCGAAGGCAGGACGTTCGGAGCGGATCCGCGGCAGCGAGGTGAAGTTGTGACGCGGGGGCGGGCAGGAGGTGGCCCATTCGAGCGATCCTCCGTAGCCCCAGGGGTCGTCGACCGTCACCTTGGGTGCATTGCGGTGGGTGATCCACACGTTCCAGAAGAACGGAACCATGGACAGACCCAGCAGCAGCGATCCGACCGTCGATACCTGGTTCATCCAGGTGAAGCCGTCCTGCGGCAGGTAGTCCGCGTAGCGACGCGGCATTCCGTCGACACCCAGCCAGTGCTGGACGAGGAACGTTCCGTGGAAGCCGATGAACAGCATCCAGAAGTGGATGTGTCCCAGCTTCTCGTTGAGCATCTTGCCCGTCCACTTCGGCCACCAGAAGTAGAATCCGGCGAACATCGCGAACACGACGGTGCCGAATACGACGTAGTGGAAGTGAGCAACGACGAAATAGGTGTCGGAGACCTGCTGGTCGAGCGCAGGACTCGCCAGAATGACGCCGGTGAGTCCGCCGAAGAGGAAGGTAGCCATGAAGCCGATAGACCACACGATCGGAGTTTCGAATGTGATCGAACCCCGCCACATTGTGCCGATCCAGTTGAAGAACTTCACCCCTGTCGGGATAGCGATAAGCATTGTCATAAAGGCGAAGAACGGCAATGCGACAACACCTGTGACATACATATGGTGAGCCCAGACTGTCACAGAAAGAGCCGCGATGGTGATGGTCGCGAAGACGAGCTCCTTGTACCCGAAGACCGGCTTTCGGCTGAACACCGGGAAGATTTCGGTCACGATACCGAAGAACGGCAACGCGATGACGTATACCTCCGGGTGGCCGAAGAACCAGAACAGGTGCTGCCAAAGTATCGGCCCACCGTTTCCGGGACTGAAGACATTCGATCCCAGAATCCTGTCTGAAGCGAGCACCAGCAACGCGGCTGCCAGGGGCTGGAAAGCCATGAGCACGAGAATCGCGGTGATGAGTACGTTCCAGCAGAAAATCGGCATGCGGAACATCGTCATACCCGGAGCACGCATCGTAATGATAGTGGCGATGAAGTTGACCGATCCGAGGATCGTTCCGAACCCTTGCAACGCAAGTCCGAGAACCCACAAGTTGCCGCCGGCTCCCGGTGTGAACGTCGTATTGCTCAATGGCGCATAGGCGGTCCAACCGAACGATGCCGCACCCTGCGGGGTGAGGAAGCCGGAGATGGCCACAAGGCTGCCGAAGAGGTACATCCAGAACGCGAAGGCGTTCAGGCGGGGGAACGCCACATCCGGAGCTCCGATCTGCAACGGCATGATGACGTTGGCGAAGCCGGCGAACAGCGGGGTGGCGAACATCAGCAGCATCAGTGTGCCGTGCATGGTGAACAGCTGGTTGTACTGTTCCTTGGTCTCCACGATCTGCATTCCGGGCTCGAAGAGCTCGAGGCGGATGATGAGCGCCATCACACCGCCGACGCAGAAGAAGAAGAACGAACCGATGAGGTACATGTACCCGATCGTCTTGTGGTCCGTCGACGTGATCCAGTCGACGATGATCTTGCCCTTGCTCCGTGGAACTACCGGGGCATCAAGAGCCGCCTGATCCATCGTGGCGGTCATTTCTCAGCACCTTCTTTCGGGTACCAGTTGCGATCGTACTCCGGTCCCAGCTGGCCTGTGTTGCCCTGATCGGCAAGCGACTGCGTGTAATCCTGGAATTCTTCCTTGGACACGACCTTGACGTTGAACAGCATCTCCGAGTGGTATTCGCCGCACAGCTCGGCACACTTGCCGACGTACTCGCCTTCCTTCTCGGCACGCAGATGCAGGCTCTGGTCGTGGCCGGGGATCATGTCGCGCTTCTCGAGGAAGGCGGGGACCCAGAAGGAGTGGATGACGTCACGGGAGTGCAGGCGGATCTCCAGGTCGGTGTCGACCGGAAGGTAGAGAGTCGGCGCGGTCTTCTCGGGCTCCGGGGTGCCGTCGAGCGCGACCTGAGTGCCGGCGTAGTAGACGTCTTCGGTCTCGTAGTTGAAGTCCCAGGCCCACTGTTTGGCACCGACTTCGATGACCTGCTCACCGGGGGTCGTGTCGTCTGTCGTCTTCTCCATGACCTGGACGTTCTGGAAGAAGAACCCGAGGACGAGGACGACCGGAGTCACCGTGAAGAGGATTTCGATCGGCATGCTGTAGCGCATCTGCACCGGCAGTCCGCGATCGTTCTTGCGGCGGCGGTAGGCGACCATGGCCCACAGGATGAGGCCCCACACGATGAGGCCGACAATGAGAAGGGCGATCCAGCCGCCGTTCCACAGCGCTGTATAGGCATCCGTGTGGTTCGTCGCGCCTTGCGACTCGACGGGATAAAATCCTGTGGCGATCTGCTCTTTCGTGCAACCCGATAGCAACGCCGGTATCAACACGGCGCTCAGAATGCCGAGCCGCTTCGCCCAGGACCGCTGCGGTCCTGACTGATTCGGAGAATCCACGTGCAGCCTTTCACAACGTTCTGCGTCTCCAGGTCAGGCCGAGAGACGTGTATTTACTCTGTCAGTCATAAGACTACCGCTACACGCGGTAGAAATTCATCTGCAGATGTTCATTTGTTGAGAATATCCTGACAGAGACTGCCCGTGAGCGCGGATTCTAGGTGCGCGGAGTATTCGAGGCCGCTGATCTCCGACACGCCGAGGCTCGCGAGATGTGATGTCTGCCACTGGGTGTCGATGAGCCAGTCCCTCTGTCCCGCTTCCTCATCCGCCGAGGTGGCCCGACCTGTCCCGGTGACGTCGGCGACGCCGTCGAAAAGCCCGACGAGGTGGGCCAACGCCGCCTTCGATGCATCCCGCTGAGTGTGGAACATCGATTCGCCGGCGAAGAATGAGCCGATGGCGACTCCGTAGAGCCCGCCCACGAGCTCATCGTCCTTCCAGACCTCGACGGAATGGGCCCATCCGTCTTCGTGGAGGCCCATATACAGCTGGATCATCTCCTCGGTGATCCAGCTGCCCGTCCGTCGTGGGTCGGCGCACGAGCGGATGACGTGCATGAAGGCTCGGTCGGTGGTGAAGGTGAAGTGCTTCATCGACTTGCGCAGGCTCTTCGTCACGCGCAGGTCACCGGGAAACAGGACACCGCGGCGTCGCGGCGCCCACCATCCCATCCGCCCGGTGCCGCCGTGGCCGACTCCCATCGGGAAGAGTCCGGCCCGATACGACAAAAGGACCTGGGACTGCGTGGCCGTGTAAGACACGGCACGCAGATCTTCCAGGTCCATGAGAAGCGGTCCTCCTCAGCCGAGGCTGATCAGTGGAACGAATCTCCGCAGGCGCAGGATCCGCCGGCGTTGGGATTGTCGATGGTGAAGCCCTGCTTCTCGATGGTGTCGGAGAAGTCGATGGTCGACCCGCTCAGGTAGGGAACGCTCATCCGGTCGACGATGACCTCGACACCGTCGAAGTCGCGGACGGCGTCCCCGTCGAGGAAGCGCTCATCGAAGTACAGCTGGTAGATCAGCCCGGAGCATCCGCCGGGCTGGACAGCCACGCGCAGGCGCAGGTCGTCACGACCTTCCTGCTCGAGCAGGCTGCGGACCTTGTCGGCAGCGGTCGACGACAGCTCCACCTCGTGGGTGGCTTCGGCTTTTTCGGTCACAGTCATGGTTTCTCCTTCTCGCGTTCCTGTCCCCAGGCTACACCGGGGACAACATCGGTGCTCGGGAACCTATTCCCCACATCTGTCATGATCGGTCGCCGAGGCGCTGCAGCAGCAGTGCTTCGGCGACGATCGCGGCCTTGAAATCGGGCAGGTAGAGCGATTCGTTGGCGCTGTGTGCCCGGGCGTCCGGGTCCTCGACGCCCGTGACGAGGATCGACGCGCCGGGGAACACGTCGAGCAGGTCTGCGATGAAGGGAATCGATCCGCCGATGCCCATCGTCACCGATTCGGTGCCCCAGGCATCGGTGAGCGCCTGACGCGCGGTCCGCACGACGGGGTCGTCCTCATCGGCCCGCCAGGGGCTGCCGCCCTCGGTCTCACCGATGCGCAGCTGTGCGCCGAAGGGCAGGTTCGCCCGCAGATGCTCTTCGACGGCCTTGACCGCAGAGGCGGGGGTGTCCCCAGGCGCGAGTCGGATCGAGAGCTTGGCCTTGAGCGAGGACTGCAGGGTGTTCGACGAGACCGCCACATCGGGGATGTCGAGGCCGATGACCGTGATCGACGGCTGGGTCCACAGGCGGGAGGCCAGGGTGCCCGTGCCGATGAGATCGGTGTCCGGGAGCACTCCGGAGTCGGTGCGCAGGGTCGCCTCGTCGTAGTCGATGGCCGTCTCCGTGTCCGCGTGCAGACCGGCGACCGCGACGGAGCCGTCGTCGTCATGGAGAGTGGCCAGCAGCTTCGTCATCGCGAGCATCGCATCCGGCGCCACTCCCCCGTACATTCCCGAGTGCACGGCGTGGTCGAGCGTGGAGACCTCGAATTCGACGGCGCACATTCCGCGCAGACTCGTCGTCAGGGCCGGAGTGCCCGCGGCCCAGTTGCCCGAATCGGCGACGACGATGACATCCGCACGCAGACGGTCCCGGTAGGTCTCGAGGAAATTGCGGAAGCTCGGGCTGCCGGCTTCCTCCTCGCCTTCGAAGAAGAGCGTCACACCCACACCGAGGCGGTCGGCCAACAGCCGCAGAGCCGTGAGATGGACCATGATCCCGGCTTTGTCGTCGGCGGCTCCGCGTCCGAAGAGACGATCGCCCCGGCGAGTGGCGACGAACGGTTCGGTGTCCCAATCCTCGGCGCGTCCGGGCGGCTGCACATCGTGATGGGCATACAGAAGGACCGTCGGGGCACCCTCGGGGGCCGGCACCGAGGCGACGACTGCCGGGTAGCCCGGTGTTCCGTCGGGCTGATCGGCGCTGAGGATGTCCACGTCGAGGCCGAGCTCGCGCGCCAAGTTCGCGACCGCCTCGGCGCTCGCGGTGACATTGGCGGCGTCGAAGCTCGGCCAGGCGACCGAGGGAATGGCGACGAGATCCGTGAGATTGCCGAGGACCTCCTCGAAAATGGTGTCCAGTTCGGCATGCAATTGTGCACTGTCAAGTGCTGAAGTCGATTCGCTCATTCTCCAAAGGTAGTATTCATCTCGTGTTCGGAAGCAAAAAATCTCGCGCGGAGGACGAAACCTCCGCCTCTCAGCCAGTCCATGACGACCTCTCCGCAGAAGCCGACGCCCGTCGCGAAGCGGAAGCGAAGAAGGGACGGCCCACGCCCAAGCGCAGCCAACAGGAGTCTGCACGCCGCCAGCCATTGGTGAACAAGGATCGCAAGGTTGCGAACAGACGAGCCAAGGAGCAGCAGAGGCAGGAGCGTGATCGCGCGCGCATCGGAATGATGAACGGTGAGGAGAAGTATCTCACCCGCCGCGACAAGGGACCTCAGCGCCGGTACATCCGTGACTACATCGATGCCCGCTTCTCGGTCGGGGAGATCTTCATCCCCGCCGCGATCCTCATCCTCGTCATCGCGTTCACGCTGCCGGTGCAGATTCAGCAGTACTTCACGTATGCCGTCTGGGGCCTCATCGCACTGATCATCCTCGACGGGTTCGTGCTCAACTACATCCTCAAGAACCGACTGCGCAACAAGTTCGGAGAAGTCGAACGGGGAATCACCTTCTATGCGGTCATGCGCAGCATCCAGCTGCGCCCGCTGCGCATGCCCAAACCGCAGGTCAAGCGCCGTCAGTACCCCGAGTGAGCAGTCTGCTCGGCTCGAGGCCGCGGACGATGCGGCCGGGGAAGGACGGACCGGAGTAGATCATCTCCGAATAGACCTGAACCAGATCGGCGCCCGCGGCCAGTCGTGCCCGGGCGTCTTTCGCATCCGCGACTCCCCCGACGGAGATGACGGTGAGCTCATCGCCCACATGCCTCTTCACCAGACGCAGCACCTCGAGTGAGCGTGCGGCCACCGGACGTCCGGAGATGCCGCCGGCCTGACCTTCGGCGAATTCCGCCTCGGCACCGGTCAGCACGGACCGGTCGATCGTCGTATTGGTCGTGATGAGCCCGTCGACGCCGGTGCGCAGGGCGAGGTCGCAGATCTCAGCGACATCCTCATCGGCGAGATCCGGGGCGATCTTGACCAGCAGCGGCACATGACCCAGCGATGAGCGCGGACTGCCCACCACCTCGGCGGCGGTGTCTCGGACAGCGGTGATGATCGGCTCCAGGCTGCCCACGGACTGCAGGTCGCGCAGACCTGGGGTGTTCGGCGAACTGACATTGATCACGAGGTAGTCGGCCAATGGAGCCAGTGCCCGGGTCGAAGCGGCGTAGTCGGACACCGCGTCGGCCGCCTCGACGACCTTCGTCTTGCCGATGTTGATGCCCACGATGGGACGCAGGCGCTGCGGGAGGGATTCGATCTTCGCCCGTTCGGCGGCGATGTTGAACGATGCCTGCCGGGCTCCGTCGTTGTTGAACCCCATCCGATTGAGCAGGGCGAGGTTCTGCCGCAGACGGAACAGCCGCGGACGATCATTGCCCGGCTGAGCATGCGCGGTGATCGTTCCCACCTCGATATGGCCGAAGCCCAACGCCGACAACGCGCGGACTCCCACCCCGTTCTTGTCGAAACCGGCGGCCAGGCCGACGCGGTTGGCGAAGGGCAGTCCCATCACCTCGATGGGCCGGACGGTGCCGCGGGCGCAGACGAACCGGAGCAGACGCCCGAGCAGAGGAACGGAGTCCAGGAGCCGCAGAGCGGAGAACGAGAGGTGATGGGCCCGTTCGGCATCCATCGGGACGAAGAGGAGTCTGAAGATCAATGAGTACACGCACTCCAGAATATGTCAGAGTCCCTCACAGCATCAGCAGGCGCGTGCCGCACCGCTTCAGCAAGTCGGCGTGTTAGGCATTAGGATCGAACCAACGTTCAACGACGACTGAAAGGGAACTCATGGCTGGTGCATCCACCCTCAGCAGCTACTCCACGACCTCACCGGCGAAGGCCACCGCCTCCGTGCTGGTGTTGGCGGCAGCAGATTCGACGGTCCTCGGGCTCGCAGGCGCGAAGGCGGCGAAGACCGCCCTCGACGACGCCGCGCAGGCCATCGGGTTCAGCGGAAAGGCCGGATCCACCGCTCGGGTTCCCGCTCCGAAGGGTATCGCCGCGGACTCCGTGCTGCTCGTGGGACTCGGCGATTACGATGCCGACGACTCCGATGTCGCCGCCACGGCCGAATCGCTGCGCCGAGGCGCGGGTGCCGCACTGCGTGCGCTGGATGGAGTCGAGTCGATCGCGCTGGCCCTGCCCGCCGCCACTCCGGCCGAAGTCGAAGCGGTCACAGTCGGCGCCGGACTCGGCGCCTACCGCTTCCTCGACTACCGCAGCGAAGACAGGACGCCGGGAGCCATCACCGTCATCGGCCCGAAGGGCAAGACCTTCGCCGCGGCCCATGACGCCGGCGAAGTCATCGCCGCAGCGACGAACAGGGCACGCGACCTCGTCAACACTCCCCCGCTGGATCTCTACCCCGAGTCCTACGCAGAGATCGTCAAGGACCAGGCCAAGGACCGCAAGCTCAAGGTCACCGTCCTCGGTGAGAAGGAACTCAGGGCCGGAGGCTACGGCGGAATCATCGGCGTCGGCCAGGGTTCGACCCGCGGGCCTCGACTCGTCAAGGTCGAATACGCCCCGCGTGGGGCGAAGCGCCATCTCAGCTTCGTCGGCAAGGGCATCACCTTCGACTCCGGCGGAATCTCGCTCAAGCCCGCGAAGAGCATGGAGGACATGAAGTCCGATATGGCCGGTTCCGCGGCCGTCGTGCAGGCGCTCTTCGGCATCGCCGACCTCAAACTGCCCGTGCGGGTCACCGCGTGGCTGCCGCTGGCCGAGAACATGCCCGGATCCTCGGCGCAGCGTCCCAGCGATGTGCTGAAAATGCGCAGCGGCAAGACCGTCGAGGTCACGAACACCGATGCCGAGGGCCGACTCGTCCTCGCCGATGCACTCACCGACGCCGGGGAGGAGAACCCGGACCTGCTCATCGACGTGGCCACCCTCACCGGTGCGCAGATCGTCGCACTCGGCGAACGCACCTCCGGCGTCATGGGCTCCGAAACCGCACGGGCGGAGGTCATCGCCTCGGCGTCCGTGGCCGGTGAGCAGATGTGGGCGATGCCGATCCCCGAGGAGATGCTCTCCGGGTTCGACTCCACCGCCGCCGATCTCACGAACTCCGGACCGCGCCCCGGCGGCATGCTCGCCGCAGCCGCGTTCCTGCGGGAGTTCGTCGGTGAGGATGCGAACTGGGCGCATATCGATATCGCCGGACCGAGCTTCAACGGGTCCGCACCCTTCGGCTACACGCCGAAGGCCGCAACCGGAGCCGCGGTGCGCACCCTCATCGAAATCGCGAAGGCACAGGCCTGAGCACAATGGTTCTACACGCTGTCGAGGGCAACGTGATGATGCCCACCTGTGTCCAATCAGACAGCGTTTTTCTTCGCCCCGGCAAAGAAAAGTGGAAAGATATGACTGAAAGCTGCGTACTGCAGGCTTATTCACAGCTACGAGGAGAAATCCGTGAGTGACGAATTGACCTACGACCTTGTCGTTCTGGGCGGCGGAACCGGTGGCTATGCCGCTGCTCTGCGAGCCGCGGAGCTCGACATGAAGGTCGCTTTGATCGAACGCGACAAGGTGGGAGGCACCTGCCTGCACCGCGGCTGCGTGCCGACGAAGGCTCTTCTGCACGCCGCAGAAGTCGCCGACTCCGCCAAGCAGTCCGAGACCTTCGGCATCGAAGCCGAGTTCAAGGGGATCGACATCGCCAAGGTGCTCGAGTACAAAGACGGCGTCATCACCCGCAACTACAAGGGTCTGCAGGGTCTGGTCAAGGCTCGCGGAATCGACACGTACTTCGGCACCGGCAAGCTCGTCGGCAAGGACACCGTCGAGGTTACCGGCGAAGACGGCAACCACACCGTCAAGGGAACGAATGTTCTGCTCTCGACCGGTTCGACGTCGAAGACCATCGGACTCGAGATCACCGACCGCGTGATCACGAGCACCGAGGCTCTCGAACTCGACAAGGTCCCGAACTCCGCCATCGTGCTCGGCGGCGGCGTCATCGGCGTCGAGTTCGCCAGCGTCTGGAACTCCTTCGGAGCCGACGTCACAATCGTCGAAGGCCTCAAGCACCTCGTCGCCAACGAGGACGAGACCATCTCGAAGAACCTCGAGCGCGCCTTCAAGAAGCGCAAGATCAACTTCAAGCTCGGAGTCATGTTCAAGGGCGTCGAAGAGACCGCTGACGGTGTCAAGGTCACCCTCGAAGACGGTTCGACGCTCGAAGCCGAGTACCTCCTCGTGGCCGTCGGCCGCGGTCCGGTCACCGAGGGCTTCGGCTTCGAAGAGCAGGGCATCCCGATGGATCGCGGATTCGTCCTGGCCAACGAACGTCTCCACACCGGCGTCGGGAACATCTACGCCTGCGGCGATATCGTCCCCGGACTCCAGCTGGCCCACCGCGCCTTCGGTCAGGGCATCTTCATCGCCGAGGAGATCGCCGGCCTCAACCCGGCACCGGTCGTCGAATCCGGCATCCCGCGCGTGACCTACTGCGAACCCGAGATCTTCTCCGTCGGGCTCTCGTCGGCTCAGGCCGAAGAGAAGTACGGCAAGGATCAGGTCGAAGCCCTCGAGTACAACCTCGGCGGCAACGGCAAGTCCGTGATCCTGAACACGACCGGCCTGATCAAGGTCATCCGCGAAAAGGACGGTCCGGTAGTGGGCGTGCACGGCATCGGCGCGCGTCTGTCCGAGCAGGCCGGTGAGGCACAGCTCATCGTCAATTGGGAAGCATTCCCCGAGGAAGTCGCGCAGCTCATCCACGCGCACCCCACGCAGAACGAAGCGCTCGGCGAGGCCCACCTGGCCCTGGCCGGAAAACCCCTGCACTTCCACTCATAAGATCCGAGGAGACGAAAACTCATGTCGAATTCCGTTCAGATGCCGGCTCTCGGAGAGTCGGTCACCGAGGGCACTGTCACTCGCTGGCTCAAGGAAGTGGGCGAAGAGGTCGAGGTAGACGAGCCGTTGCTCGAAGTGTCGACCGACAAGGTCGACACGGAGATCCCCAGCCCGTATGCCGGCACCCTCGAGAAGATCCTCGCCGAAGAAGATGACGTGGTCGAGGTCGGCGGCGACCTCGCCTACATCGGCGACGGCAGCGGTACGTCCTCCGACGAGGAAGCACCGGCCGAGGAGCCTGCTGAGGCACCTGCCGAAGAAGCCCCTGCTGAAGAGGCTCCCGCTGACGAAGCACCGGCAGCGGATGAGGCACCGACGGAGGAATCCGCTCCTGCCGCTTCTGATTCCGGTTCCTCCGAAGGCACCGAGATCACGATGCCCGCGCTCGGCGAGTCCGTCACCGAAGGCACCGTGACCCGTTGGCTCAAGGAAGTCGGCGAAGAGGTCGAGGTCGACGAACCTCTGCTCGAGGTCTCCACCGACAAGGTCGACACCGAGGTCCCCTCCCCCGTCGCCGGAGTCGTCCAGGCTCACCTCGCGGACGAGGACGACACCGTCGAGGTCGGCGCGCCTCTGGCTCGCATCGGTTCCGGTGCCCCGTCCGAATCCGCGCCGGCCGAGGAAGCCCCCAAGGACGAAGCTCCCGCCGAGGCTGCCCCGAAGCAGGAGGCTCCCAAGGAGGACGCTCCTGCCGACGAGGCACCGAAGCAGGAAGCCCCCAAGGAGGAGGCCCCGAAGCAGGAGTCGGCTCCCAAGCCGGCCGCAGCCGCATCGGCGCAGTCGGCTTCCGCCGCTCAGGCCGAAGAGCCTGTCGACGCCGCGGCTCAGGCCCCTGCCGCCGCCGACACCGTGGGCGAGAACGCCGCCTACGTCACACCGCTCGTGCGCCGCCTGGCCCGCGAGAAGGGTGTCGACCTCTCGCAGGTCACCGGCACCGGAGTGGGCGGACGCATCCGCAAGCAGGATGTCGAGGCGGCCGCGAAGAGCGCTCCCGCCGCGGCCCCCGCTGCACAGTCCGGCGCACCGGCCGCAGCGTCCAAGGCTCCGTTCAAGGTCGAGATCCCCGAGGAGGTCGCGAAGCTGCGCGGCACCACGGAGAAGGCTTCGCGCATCCGCCAGACCATCGCCAAGCGCATGAGCGAGTCCCTCGATGTCTCTGCTCAGCTTACGCAGGTCATCGAAGTGGATATGTCTCGCGTCGTGAAGCTGCGCAAGGCCAACAAGGAGGCATTCCAGGCCAAGCACGGTTCGAAGCTGACCTATCTGCCGTTCTTCGCGAAGGCCATCGTCGAGGCGCTTCAGGTGCACCCGAAGGTCAACGCGCAGTACGATCTCGAGTCGCAGCAGATCACCTACTTCGATCACGAGCACCTGGCCGTCGCGGTCGACACTCCGCGCGGACTGCTCGTTCCCGTGATCAAGGATGCCGGTGACCTCAGCGTGGCGGGCCTGTCCAAGGCCATCGACGATGTCGCTGACCGGACCCGCAGCAACAAGATCATGCCGGATGAGCTCTCGGGCGGAACGTTCACGGTGACCAACATCGGTTCCGTCGGCGCGCTGTTCGACACGCCGATCATCAACCAGCCGCAGATGGGCATCATCGGCACGGGTGCGATCGTGCGTCGCCCCATCGCCGTGAAGACGGCCGACGGCGACGAGGCGATCGCCATCCGTGACATGGTGTACCTGCCGTTGACTTACAACCACCAGCTGGTCGACGGTGCGGATGCGGGACGTTTCCTGCAGACGATCAAGGCACGTCTGGAAGAAGGCAATTTCGAGGCCGATCTCGACCTCTGAACCTGCCTCTTCCACACACCTTTCGAGGGGCCGACCACGCATGGTCGGCCCCTCGGGGCATTCACGGCTCGGTGATCTCGCGGACCTCTGCAACGAGCCATCTTCCCTCGACCTTCGCCAGCTCGAATTCGACCGACTGGGCGGCGAACTCCTGCAGAGCGTCACCGCTGCCCGCGCTCGAACGCATGAGCGCCGAGGCGACCACCCGGTCATCGTCGGCGGCAACGATCGTCACGTCCTCGATATCGATCGAATAGTCCGAGTCGGCATATGCCGATGGATCGATGAGCTCATCCGCCGCCGCGGCAGCGGACTCGGGGACCGTCAGCGCCTGCAGAGCTTCGCTATCGCCGTCGCTGAGCGCGGCTGCTCGGGACTCACACAGATCCGTGAGAACACCGGTGACCTCGTCGACGCCGAGAGACGACGCCTGCTCGGGTGACGGGCCGGACCCCTGGCCGGACGACGTTTCCTCCCGGATCGAGGACACGCTGGACGACCATGATGACCAGACGACGATTCCGCCGAGCAGCGTCAGAGACACGGCGAGGCCGATTAACAGCGTGCTGCGTCCCAGTACTCGCGACAGGGCCATGGCCCTCAGCCGTGACCGCAGTGAATCCAGAGCACCCAGGATCTGAGTCAGCAGTCTTCTTCGTGCCTCCGCTCGCTTCCGCCTCGAACGCCGCGAGCTCTTCGCCCCAGCACGCAGCGGTGAGACTCCTCCGCCGCGCAGAGGCGGAGCCGGAGACCCGAGGTTCGACTCGATATCCCCCGTCGAACCCCGACTCGGCCTGAGTCCGGAGGCCACACGCAGACGTGCCGTGAGCGCCGATTCGGGTGCCGTTGCACTCTCGGCCGGAACCAGCGGCAGCGCAGCGGGTCGGTCGAGGCTACGCAGCGACTCGGCCGCCTCGGCGAGGGCGGTTTCCAACCCGACATCGGACGCCGCGTCGTCGAGGAGACCGGCGACGAGCGATCGCAGGGCCGACGATGATTCGGCCAGTGCCAGGTCCACCGGCAGCAGAGCCTCGGCCCATGGCCTCCCGAAGACGGCATGGTAGATCATCTCCCCCACGGCCCGCCGCGGCGTCGTCGCTCTCGGCGCGCGGACGCCGGGAATGATCACCGGCCGGCCTTCGGCATCGAGGGCGAAGGACGACAGAGCCAGACGCTCCTCCGGGCGCGTGCAGACCCGCAGTTGTTCGACTATGCCGAGGAACAGCGTGCACAGCTCGGGCTCGGTCAGACCCTGATAGGCGCGGACGACGTCGAGGACGAGCCCACCGGGTGAAGCGGGGACGATGAGAAGGGAACGGGGGCCGTTCGGAAGTGCCACCTCGGCGAGGGCGAGAACACGGGGATGATCGGCATCGAATTCTCTGTGCACGACGCCCCACGCACTGCGACCGTCGGAATCGCGGACACGATGGATATCGTCCGCGATCGTTGCTTGGAACTCCCATGTCATCGTTCATCATCTCCGTTGATGAATCTGGGTGCAGTTTATTGTCGTTTAATGATGCTCGGTGAAGTCATTCTGTGTCAAGGGCCACAGCCTCGGTGACGGCCTGCAGATGCGAGTGGGAACAAATTGAACACCGACGGCAAGAGTCATAGTGTGGAGCCATGCCCCTGGCCACAGAAACGCTCGGGTTCGCCCCAATCCTCTCGGACTATCGGCAGACTTGGGAATTGCAGAAGAAGTACCACGACGACGTGCTCGCAGGTGACCGTCCTTCGACGATCCTGCTCCTCGAGCATTCACCGGTCTACACGGCCGGCAAGCGCACCGAGGACTTCGAGCGGCCCACCGACGGCACCGATGTCATCGACGTCGACCGCGGCGGGAAGATCACCTGGCACGGACCCGGACAGTTGGTCGCCTACTGCATCTACAAGCTCAACGATCCCAAAGAAGTCCGCCTCTTCGTGTCCCAGCTCGAGGACGCGATGATCCGACTGCTCTGCGAGTACGGGATCGAAGCGACCACGATCGAGGGACGTGCCGGCGTCTGGCTGCCGGCCGACGGTCTCCGGCGCGACCGCAAGATCGGCGCCATCGGCGTCCGCATCCACGAAGGCGTGACGATGCACGGTCTGGCGCTCAACTGCAGCAACGACCTCGGCGCCTACGAATCCATCATCCCCTGCGGGATCACCGACGCAGACACCACGACAATCAGTGCCGAGCTCGGCCGCACGGTCACTCCCGAGGACGTGGCATCGCGACTCGACGAGATCCTGCACGAGACCATCACCGCATAGGAGAACTCAGATGACGATCGCACCAGAGGGCCGCCGCATGCTCCGCGTCGAGGCCCGCAACTCCGAGACCCCGATCGAGGACAAGCCGGCCTGGATCAAGGCGAAGGCCCATATCGGTCCCGAGTACACGGCACTGAAGTCGCTCGTGCGCAAGCAGGAGCTGCACACGGTCTGCGAAGAGGCCGGATGCCCGAACATCTTCGAATGCTGGGAAGATCGCGAAGCGACCTTCCTCATCGGCGGCGAACAGTGCACCCGACGCTGTGACTTCTGCCAGATCGACACCGGCCGACCGGCCGAATTCGACGCTGACGAGCCGCGCCGCGTGGCCGCCTCGGTGGCGGAGATGGGCCTGCGCTACTCGACGATCACCGGTGTGGCCCGTGACGACCTCGACGACGGCGGCGCCTGGCTCTACGCGGAGACCGTGCGCCAGATCCACGACCTGTCCTACGTCGACGGTCGCGGCACCGGCGTCGAACTGCTCATCCCCGATTTCAATGCCAAACCGGATCAGCTCGCCGAGGTGTTCTCCTCGCGTCCCGAGGTGCTCGCGCACAATGTCGAAACGGTGCCGCGCATCTTCAAGCGGATCCGCCCCGCGTTCCGCTACGAGCGTTCCCTGTCGGTGATCACGCAGGCCCGCGAAGCC
The DNA here is from genome assembly GCF_000583215.1 of Brevibacterium sp. VCM10. Lineage (NCBI taxonomy): Bacteria > Bacillati > Actinomycetota > Actinomycetes > Micrococcales > Brevibacteriaceae > Brevibacterium > Brevibacterium sp. VCM10. The sequence continues at coordinate 11,139 of NZ_JAJB01000030.1, read as the reverse complement.
GGTCTGGTGACGAAGTCGAACCTCATCCTCGGCATGGGTGAGACGAACGACGAGATCATCTCCGCGCTGCAGGACCTGCACGATGCCGGATGCGACCTCATCACGATCACGCAGTACCTGCGTCCCTCCCCGCGCCACCACCCCGTCACCCGGTGGGTCAAGCCTGCCGACTTCGTGATGCTGCGCGATGCGGCCGAGGAGATCGGCTTCCTCGGTGTGATGTCGGGTCCGCTCGTGCGTTCGTCCTACCGTGCCGGTCGCCTGTGGGCCACCGCCATGCGTCGCCGTGGCGAGGAGATCCCGTCGCATCTGGCGCACCTGGACAAGCACACGCCTGCCAAACAGGAGGCGCAGGCGGTTGTGGATACCTTCGGCCCCGGCGAAGAGGTAGACTTGACTGCTGAGCAATGAGCGTCGGCCTCCCCTGATTTCGGGAGGCGACGCCGCAACGCCCCTCAAGAGCAAGTGAGAGAATGAGCGAAGAACCGCGTAAGGGACTCTTCCGGCGCAAGCCCAAAGATCCGAACAAGAAGCCCGGCCGTCTGGCGCAGATGCGTCAGGTCTATGAGCTGTCCGCCAAACACAACAAAGCGACACCGTGGCTGTTGGCTGCGGCGATCCTCGGGTGCACGCTCATCGGTCTCATGATCGGTCTGCTCATCGGCGGCACCACCGCGATCTTCACGACGATCCTCGGCTTCATGGTCGGTCTGCTGTTGGGCATGTTCATGCTCGGGCGCTTCGCCGAGACCGCCGCATTCGCTCAGATGGACGGACAGCCGGGAGCCTTCGGGGCCGTCCTCAACACCGCTCGTCGCGGCTACCTCATGGACGAGAAGCCCATCGCTGTCGACCCGAAGAGCCGCGATCTCGTGTTCCGCTCGACCGGCCGTGCCGGCGTCGTGCTGCTGAGCGAAGGGCCGAAGGGTCGCAGTGCGAAGCTGCTGGCCAAGGAGAAGAAACGTCACGAGCGCATCCTCCCCAACGTCCCGGTTCACACCTTCCAGGGTGGCAAGGAAGACGGCCAGCTGACGATGAAGCAGGTCGTTCCGGCCGTGCAGAAGCTGCCGCGCAAACTCAACCGCGCCGAGGTGCTGGCCGTGCGCAACCGTCTTGCCGCACTCGGCACTCAGGGTTCGCGCCCGCCGATCCCGAAGGGAATCGACCCGAACAAGGCCCGCCCGAACCACAAGGCCATGCGCGGACGCTGATCCGCAGATACCCAGCAAAGACGAAGCAGCGGCGCCGACTCGATCCGAGTCGGCGCCGCTCCCATCCCACCACCCCTTGTTGCTACCTGACGGCGGCCCAGCAACCTCGCGCGAGGTTGCTGGGCCGCCGTCAGGTAGCAACAAGGAGGTCAGCGGCGGAGGATGACGGTTCCGGCAGCGAGGTCGTGGACTCCGCGGTTGTCCCGGTTGAAGATGAGGGCGGGGATGACGAGCACAACGAGGAGCGCGCGGATGAGCGACTTGAGCAATCCCGGCACATGGCCGTCGAGACGGCGGACCTCGATGCCGAAGAGGCGATGCCCCACCGAGTAGCCGAGAGTTCCCACGAGCACAAAATTCTCGAGTGCGAAGATGGCTGGAGCCAGGACCGGATTCGCCGGATCGATGAGATTGGCGATCGCCAGACACATCAGCCAGTCGACGAGCAGGGCGAGGATGCGCTTCCACGCGGGGGCCAGAGAATGCGAGCCGTTGACAGGCAGACCGAGCCGTTTTCCGGGCCAGTCGTCGTCTTCCCTGTCGAACCGGGGTCCTTCGAGCCAGGAACCAAGGTCGTCACGATTGATCACTCCCCCAGCCTACGGAATCCGAGCTGAATGGATCCTCAGGAAACATGCCCGAAACATGACCGACATCACCACTTCATTCTTCTGCGACTAGAATCGACTGCGGTCAGGACAAACGGCCACCGTACACGAACTAGGAGACCTAAGTGTTCTCGTCTGCTGAAGAACTCGTCAATTTCATTTCGGACAACGACGTCAAATTCGTCGATGTCCGGTTCTGCGACCTGCCCGGTGTGGTCCAGCACTTCAACCTCCCCGCCGCCTCATACGGCACGGAGGAGATCACCGAAGGTCTGCTCTTCGACGGGTCCTCCATCACAGGCTTCCAGGGCATCCACGAGTCCGACATGAAACTGCTCGCCGATGTCACCTCCGCCTACATCGATCCATTCCGTGAGGCGAAGACTCTGGTCGTCACGCATTCGATCGTCGATCCGTTCACCGACGAGCCGTACTCGCGCGATCCTCGGCAGGTCGCGGCCAAAGCCGAGGCCTACCTGCAGAGCACCGGCATCGCCGACACCGCTTTCTACGGCGCCGAGGCGGAGTTCTACCTCTTCGACTCCATCCAGTACGAGAACACTCCCGGCAACAGCTTCTACCGCATCGACTCCGAGGAAGCAGCGTGGAACACCGGCGCCGATGAGGCCGGCGGCAATCTCGGCTACAAGACCCCGCACAAGAGCGGGTACTTCCCCGTCTCTCCGCAGGACCACTTCGCTGATATTCGAGACGAGATGTCGCTGACGCTCGAGCAGATCGGCTTCGAGATGGAACGGGCCCACCACGAGGTCGGCACCGCGGGCCAGCAGGAGATCAACTACAAGTTCAACACCCTCCAGCACGCCGCCGACCAGCTGCTCGACTTCAAGTACGTCATCAAGAACACTGCGTTCGCCAACGGCAAGTCTGCGACCTTCATGCCCAAGCCGATGTTCGACGACAACGGTTCGGGAATGCACTGCCACCAGTCGCTGTGGAAGAACGGCGAGCCCCTGTTCTATGACGAGAACGGCTACGGCGGGCTCTCCGACCTCGCCCGCTGGTACATCGGCGGCCTCATCGAGCACGCCGGCGCCGTGCTCGCCTTCACGAACCCGACGATCAACTCCTACCGTCGACTCGTGCCCGGCTATGAGGCACCGGTCAACCTCGTCTACTCCGCCCGCAACCGTTCGGCCGCGATCCGCATTCCTGTCACCGGTACCTCGCCGAAGGCCAAGCGCCTCGAGTTCCGTGTGCCCGACCCCTCGTCGAACCCCTACCTCGCGTTCTCGGCGCAGCTCATGGCCGGACTCGACGGCATCCGCAACCGCATCGAGCCCCCGGAGCCCATCGACAAGGACCTCTACGAGCTCCCGCCGGAGGAGGCCAAGGACATCAAGCTCGTCCCCGGCACCCTCGACGAGGCTCTCATCGAGCTCGAGAAGGACCACGACTTCCTCACCGCCGGGGACGTATTCACCCCCGACCTCATCGAGACATGGATCCGCATCAAGCGTGAGAACGAACTCGATGTCGCTCGCCTGCGTCCGACACCGACGGAGTTCGAGCTCTACTACGCACTCTGATCGGCGTTGATAGCGGATCCCAGACGAACTGAGATCCCGCAGCCGAGTGGAATAGAGTGAGGGCGTCACGGGTTTTCACCCGTGGCGCCCTTTCGGCTCTGCGGCCGCCCACGCGGCCGGTCGGATCACGCACCATCGGAGGGATGGACTTTGACGCATTATGACCTGCTGCTCATCGGCACCGGTTCGGGAAATATGTTCCTCGACAAGCGATTCGCGGGTCTGAAGACCGCCATCGCCGAGGAATGGCACTTCGGCGGCACCTGCCTCAACGTCGGGTGCATCCCGACGAAGATGTTCGTCTACCCCGCCACTCTGGCCGAGCAGGCCGCCCACGCCGATCGCTACAATCTGACCTCCACCCGCCCCGAAGTCGATTGGGCAGGCCTCCAGGAACGCATCTTCTCCCGCATCGACGCCATCGAGTCCGGAGGACGCGAATACCGCAGCAGCGACCGCCAACCCAACGTCACAGTCGTGCCCGAACACGTTCATTTCACCGGGGCGAAGACCGTGCGCACTGCTTCCGGCGAGGAGATCACCGCCGATCGCATCGTCATCGCCGCCGGCGCCCACCCGTTCATCCCCGACATCGCCGGGATCGACATCGCCCGCATCGACACCGATGACTACCCGGTGTTCACCTCGAACACGGTGATGCGCCGCGCCGAACAGCCGCGTCGCCTGGTCATCATCGGCTCCGGGATCGTGGCCATGGAGTTCGCCCACGTCTTCGCCGCTCTCGGCACGGAGGTGACCGTCCTGGCCCGCGGCCCCCGCCTCCTGAGCAATATCGACGAGGAGGCCGCCGACGAGTTCACCCGGATCTTCGACTCCTCCCACACCGTCCTCCACGGGGCCCAGGCGAAGCAGATCGACGTCGCCGACGGCGAGGTCACGCTGACCCTCGAACCCAGCGGGCGCCTCGCCGAGGTGGACCTGCCCGAGACGATCACCGCCGACGGCGTGCTCGTGGCCACGGGACGGGTCCCCAACACCGCCGAGCTCGACGTCGAGACCGCCGGTTTCGACGTCACCGACGGCAAGCGCCTCTCCGTCGATGAGTTCCAGCGTGTCCTCTCCTCAGGTCTGCCGGTACCCGGAGTGTTCGCGCTCGGCGACATCTCCTCGCCTCACCAGCTCAAACACGTCGCCAACCACGAGGCGAAGATCGTCGGACGCAACCTGGATGCAGATGTCGCGGCAGGAGCGCCGGGCAGTGCACGGACCGCTGACCTCACTGCCGTCAACCATCATGCCGTGCCCGGCGCCGTCTTCTCCTCCCCTCAGGTCGCCTTTGTGGGCATGACCGAGGACCAGGCGACGGAGGCCGGACATGACGTCACTGTCAAGGTTCAGAAGTTCTCCGACGTCGCCTACGGCTGGGCGATGGCCGATGATCCGGGAATCGTGAAGATCATCGCCGATCGCCGAACCCGGCACATCCTCGGCGCGCATATCGTCGGGCATGAGGCCTCGATACTCATCCAACCTCTCATCCAGGCTATGGCCTTCGGCCAGAAGGCCGACGAGGTGGCCACCGGGCAGTATTGGATCCACCCGGCTCTGCCCGAGGTGATCGAGAATGCCCTGCTCGGGCTCGAATTCGCCGACTGACCCGTCGACCGAAATCTGACTCAGCTGGCGCCCGGGGGAATTCTCACCTCGGCGATCTGCCGCAGCCAGTGCCTCAGAAGTCGTAGAAGCGGTGCTCCATCACGGACCGTGCGTGCCTGGTGGTGCGCAGGTAATCGTCTTCGAGGTCATGGCCCGCCCCTGCCGGATAGCCGAGCAGACGGGCCGTGGCCTCGAGTTCGGTGTGATCGGCCGGCAGCGATTCGGCGGTGCGACCGCGGAAGAGCATCACGGCCGAACGCACATCGGTGGCCAGCTGCCATGCCGCCGCCAGCTGTTCGGCATCCTCGGCGGGCAGCAGATCTTCGTTCGAGGCGACTTTGAGTGCCGGCAGAGTCGAGGTCGTGCGCAGACCTTCCAGGCGATGCCCGTGTTGGAGCTGGAGGAGCTGGACGGTCCATTCGACATCGGAGAGGCTGCCTCGACCGAGTTTGAGATGTCGACGCTTATCGGCGCTGCGCGGCAGACGTTCATCTTCCATCCGGGCCTTGAGCGTGCGCACCTGCGTCAGCGCCTTCTGCGGCATCTCCACGGGGTAGCGCAGCGGATCGATGAGTGCCAGGTAATCGGCGATGAGTCCCTCGTCGCCGGCCACCGGACGTGCCCGGAGGAGTGCCTGTGCCTCCCACGGTTGGGACCACTTCGCATAGTAGGCCTGGTAGGACGAGAAGCTGCGCACCAACGGTCCGTTCTTGCCCTCCGGACGCAGATCCGCGTCGAGGTCGACGCCCTGAGCACCTTCGCTCGCCTTGAGGCGCGTTGACAGTTGGAGGGCCACCTTCGTCACATGTTTGCTCAGCTTCCCACGCGTTTCGGCGTCGAGATCGTCGCTCAAGGGCCGGTAGACGAACATCGCATCGGCGTCGGAGAAGTAGCCGATCTCCCGTCCGCCCCAGCGGCCCATCGCGATGATCCCGAATTCGTAGTCCGGAGTCTCTGGCCCGTCCAAGTCGGTTCGGACCGCCTCCAGGGCACCGCGGACCGCCAGGTCCATGAGATCGGAGAGATCGCCGGGTATCTCGGCCCGGTCTCCGACGTCGAGGACGTCGCGCAGAGCGATGCGCAGCAGCTCACGGCTGTAGGTCTCACGGATCGGAGTGACCGCGTCGGCCCCGTGGCGACGGAGCAGTCCGTCCACCTCGGCGTTGAGGATCTCCAGGTCACGGGCCTCGAGGTTCTCATAGCGATCCAGCCAGGCGACAGCAGCAGGCTGGCGCTGCAGAAGTTCCGTCGCATACCCGGACAGGGAAAGCACCTCGGCCACCGATTTGGCGGCCAGACCGGAGTCCCGGAGCATCTTGAGGAACCACCCCGACGATGCCAGCGATTCGCTGAGCCGTCGGAAGGCCAGCAGAGCTCGGTCGGGTTCGACACCATCGGAGAACCAGTCGAGCAGGGCCGGAAGCACCTGTTTGATGACCAATGCGGTCCGCGACATGCCTGTGGTCAGGGCCTTGATGTGGCTCAATGCTCCCTGCGGGTCGACATATCCGAAGGCCTGGAGGCGATCGGCGGCCGCCTGCAGGCTCGTGCCTCGCTTCTGAGCATCCACGACGGCACCGTGGACTCCGACGGCCGCCTCGAGGATGGGCCGATAGAAGATCTGCTCATGAAGGCGGGTGACCTGTTTCGCATAGTCACGGCGGACCTCTTCGAGGCGGTCCCCGGTCCGTGACCCGGAGCGGAAGACGGAGCGGGCCAGCATTCGCAGCTTGGTCTCATCGTCGGGGATGAGCGCGTTGCGCATCATCCTCGGGATCTGGACTCGGTGTTCGACGACCCGCATGAACCGGTATGCGGTCGAGAACACGGACGCGTCCTGTTGGCCGATGTATCCATGCTCTCCGAGCTCTTCGAGTGCGACGAGGGTGTTCGGGGTGCGGATGTCCTCATCATTGCGTCCGTGGACGAGCTGGAGCATCTGGGCGGAGAATTCGACGTCTCGCAGTCCCCCGCGCCCCAGTTTGATCTGGCGTGGGGCTTCGACTGCCGGGATGAGGTCGACGACGCGTCGACGCATCGCCCGGATCCCATCGATGAAGCCTGGACGGCTGGCCGCCTGCCAGACCAGGGGCAGAAGCGAAGCGGAGAACGCCTCCCCCACCTCGACGTCGCCGGCCACCGGTCGGGCCTTGAGAAGGGCCTGGAATTCCCAGTTCTCGGCGATCTCGGCGTAATAGTGTTCGAACTCCGACAGCGTCCGCACGAGCGCTCCGGCTTTGCCTTCGGGACGCAGCGCCGTGTCGACCTCCCACAGGGCAGGCTCTCCTCCGGCGTCCGAGAGGATGCTGCGCATGCGTTGGGCGAGATCGGTGGCCAGGTTCCTGGCCCCCTCGGTCTCAGCGGAGTCGAGGACGAAGACGACGTCGACATCGGAGACGTAGTTGAGCTCTCGGGCCCCGGTCTTGCCCAGGGCGATGACCGCCAGGCGGATGTGGGCCGCCTCATCGAGCTCGGCACGCGCAATGGCCAGGGCCGCGTCGAGTGCGGCCGCCGCCAGATCCGACAGGACGGCCATGACCTGGTCGACGATCTCGCCCGGGGACTCCGCCGACAGGTCGTCGGCGACGAGGCGAAGCACAGCATCACGGTAGTTTCGTCGCAGTGCCTTGATTCCTTCGTCTCCGGTCACCTTCGCACGCGGAGCCGGATCGCCGGGGTCAGCGCCGAGGGCCGAGAGCATCTCGGCGCGCAGGGACGCCGCCGAGGCGGCAGGCGTGGAGATCAGCAGGAACGGGTCCGGGGCGAGCAGCAACGGCAGGGAGTCGGGATGTCGGACGAGGTGATCGACCATCGCCTCCGACGTGCCGACGACCGCGAGCAGTCGAGCCAGGAGCGGACGATTGAGTTCGTCCTCGGCCAGGTCGCTCTTCGTCCCCGACCTCACCGCGTCCAGCAGCGCCCCGGAATCCTCTTCTGCGGCCTCGACTACGCGCAGCAGACCGAGCGCCGCCCCGTGCGGATCCGGTGCGGCCATGAGCAGATCGACGAACCGCGAGTCAGTGGCCAGAGGCGCACCGAGCAGTTCATCGAGCTCGCGGAGGAAGCGGGCAGTGGCATCCGGGATGCTGGTGGTGCGTGAAGTGACTGCGGCCATCACATCGAGGTGAAGTGCTTGGCGATTTCGTACGGAGTCACCTGTGCACGGTAGTCGGTCCATTCCTGCCGTTTGTTGCGCAGGAAGAAGTCGAACACTTCCTCGCCCAGCGTCTCTGCGACGAGGTCCGAGCCTTCCATCAGCTCCAGGGCGTGGGAGAGGCTGCGCGGCAGCGCTTCGATGCCCATCGCTCGACGTTCAGTGGATGAGAGCAGCCAGACGTTGTCCTCGGCCTCGTCAGGCAGTTCGTACCCCTCCTCGATTCCCTTGAGCCCCGCTGCGAGCATAAGCGCATAGGACAGGTATGGGTTGGCCGAGGAGTCGAGAGCACGGTATTCGACCCGTGCGGATGAGGACTTCCCTGAGTTGTACTGCGGGACTCGCACGAGCGCCGAACGGTTGCGATGGCCCCACGAGATGTACGACGGGGCTTCGTGCCCGGTCCACAGGCGTTTGTACGAGTTCACGTGCTGGTTGGTCACCGCGGAGATCTCAGCGGCGTGGGTGAGCAGTCCAGCGATGAACTGGCGACCGGTCTTCGACAGCTGGTACTCAGCACCCGGTTCGAAGAAGGCATTGTTCTCGCCCTCGAACAGGGAGACATGCGTGTGCATCCCATTGCCCGGGTGCTCGGCCATCGGCTTGGGCATGAATGAGGCGTAGACACCCTGAGAGATCGCGACCTCTTTGATCACAGACCGGAACGTCATGACGTTGTCGGCCATCGTCAGCGCGTCGGCATAGCGCAGATCGATCTCGTTCTGACCGGGTCCGGCCTCATGGTGGGAGAATTCCACCGACAGGCCCATGGCTTCGAGCATGGTGACGGCTTCCCGCCGGAAGTCGTTGGCCGTTCCGCCGTTGACATGGTCGAAGTAGCCTGCCGTGTCGACGGGCTTCGGCGCTGTGCCATCGCTGATCCCGGAGACGGGATCGAGGTTGTCGGTCTTGAACAGATAGAACTCAATCTCCGGATGCACGTAGAAGGTGAAGCCGCGTTCGGCGGCTTTGGCCAAGGTGCGCTTGAGGACGTTGCGCGGGTCAGCCGGCGCCGGTTCTCCCCCGGGGACGTGGACGTCGCAGAACATCCTCCCGGTCGGCTCGATCTCCCCGCGCCAGGGCAGCAGGGAGAACGTCGAAGGATCGGGCTTGAGGACCATATCGGCCTCGAAGACCCGTGACAGCCCCTCGACTGCCGAACCGTCGAACCCGATGCCTTCGGAGAAGGCGCCTTCGAGTTCGGCGGGAACGATGGCCACGGACTTCAGCTGTCCGAGGACATCGGTGAACCAGAGTCGGATGAATCGCACTTCACGATCCTCGACTGTCCTGAGAACGAATTCCTCCTGACGCGACATCGGTTCAGCCGTTCCACTTCTCGTCGTCTTCGTCCCACTTCTGATTGCGCTCACGTGCCTTCTCCAGCGCGGCGCGGGCGACTTCCTCGGTCTCGTATGGCCCCATGCGATGGGTCCAATCGCTGACCAGGCCCTTTTCGACGGTGTTCGTCTCGAGGTTGAAGTAGTACTTCGAGTTCGGGTCGTCGATATCTTCGTAGAGTCCCATAGCGAGCCCTCTCTCCTCGGCGGGGTTCTGCATTGACACTTTCAGCTTACCGTTTCACGAGGAGAACTGGCGGCACCTGCCGCTCAATGCCAGGAACTGCGGCTCCTGATACCTCCGGTGCACTCCTTCACCGTCTGGAACCATGGTTTCCGCGGCATCTGGCACTCACACACACTGATTTCGCAATTGGGAGGACGGAAACAGACTTAAAGGTTTGCTCTCCAAACCTTCAAAGGAATAGAGTTGGCACCATCGACGGTCGACGGAGTGGTCGGCCGCCTCCGCCGTTGCGGCTCATCACCAGGAGAGAAGGACACACCATGCGCATTTCAGTGCCCACCGAGGTCAAGAACAACGAATTCCGAGTCGCCATCACCGCTGCCGGTGTCAACGAACTCGTCGCCCACGGCCATGAGGTCACCGTCCAGGCGGGAGCCGGCGAAGGCTCCTTCATCATCGACGCCGAATACGAAGCAGCCGGAGCGACGATCGCCCCCGACGCGGCCTCCACTTGGGCCGCCGGCGATCTCGTGCTCAAGGTCAAGGAGCCGATCGCCCAGGAATACGGGTTCCTGCGCAAGGATCTCATCCTCTTCACCTACCTCCACCTCGCCGCCGATGAGGCACTCACGAAGGCTCTGATGGAGGCCGGGACCACCGCCATCGCCTACGAGACCGTCCAGCCCGACAGCGGCGGTCTTCCGCTGCTGGCGCCGATGAGTGAGATCGCCGGTCGCCTGTCGACTCAGGTCGGCGCGCACAGCCTGCTCAAGGCCAATGGTGGTCGCGGCATTCTGCTCTCCGGCGTCCCCGGCGTCGAGCGGGCCAATGTCGTCGTCATCGGTGCCGGTGTGGCCGGGACGAATGCCGCCCGCATGGCCCTCGGTCTCGGCGCGAGCGTCGAGGTCATCGACATCAACATTCCGCGTCTGCGGCAGATCGATGAGACCTTCGCCGGTGCCATCGGCACGAAGGTGTCGAACAAGTACGAGATCACGAAGTCTCTGGCTTCGGCCGATCTCGTGATCGGTTCTGTGCTGATCCCGGGCAAAAAGGCGCCGAAGCTCGTCACCGATGACATGGTTTCCGGGATGAAGCCGGGCTCCGTCCTCGTTGATATCGCCATCGATCAGGGCGGCTGCTTCGAGAACTCGCGACCGACGACGCACGATGATCCGACCTTCACCGTCCATAATTCGGTCTACTACTGCGTGGCGAACATGCCCGGTGCCGTGCCGAACACGGCCACGGCGGCGCTGACGAATGCGACTCTGCCGTTTGCCGTGAAGATCGCCGATCAGGGGTGGCATAAGGCGCTGTCGAACGATGCGGCCCTGGCTCGCGGCCTCAACATCCACAATGGGCATGTCACGAACGACAACGTCGCCGAGGCGTTCGGCTACGAAGCCGTGTCCGTGGCCCACGCCCTGGCCAACTGACCCCTCCCCTTTTATTACTACCTGACGGCGGCT